>CAZFSA010000039.1:0-33564 GCA_964521535.1 uncultured Gemmatimonas sp. | reverse complement strand
TGGACCGGCTGGGGCCCACGGCGGTGCTGGCGGCCACGCGGGGCCGGCTCGTGGCGGCGGCCGCAATGGTGGCGCCCGGGGTCCGGAAGGCCGTGTCCCTGGGGGGCTCGGCGGCAAACACGATCAGGATCGAGTCGCCCCTCGGGAACCGGGCGATCTGGAACGTCTCGAGATCGCGAACCACCCGGCCCCACGCCGGAGCGTAGCGAGCGCGAGGTCGCTCTCGTCTCAGATCGAAGCGCCAGGGAGCGACGCTATCGCCCGTGACCGTGGGCAGGAAGGGAAACGCGGGCGAAGGGTCGTGACCGACCACCGATGCCGCCTCCAGCGAGGGGTGCGTCCGCTCGGCCACGGTCCAGCGGACCGGCCAGCCGTACCGCATCACCAGCTCGGACACGTCGCGGCCCCAGGGCAGGCCCTGGGGCGAGCGCGAAGTCCGAAGCATCCAGTCGATCACCCGCCGGGAGAACAGCTCGGTTCGGAGATCGTTGCCGGAACGAGAGAGAAGAGGTGTGCCCAGCCAGAGAAGGGAATCGGCGAACGGACCTCGCTGGTCGCAGGGCAGCGCCTTGAATCGCTGGTGCAGGCGGCCGTCCAGGAGATCGGTCCAGTCGGTCCACTCGCAGCGGACCGGATCGGGCATGGTCTCCAGCGCGCGATCGAACGCCTGATCCGCCTCCAGGAAGCGACCGGCCGCATGCCGGGCAAACCCGGCGAGCGCTTCGCACCACCAGTGGCCGGGGCCACATGACCGGGTGATGGCGAGGGCGGCGCCCGTGTCGCCGTGTTCCACCAGATAGCGGACCCGCTGGCCCAGAACCCAGTCGTCGCCGGGAAGCTGACGGTGGAACAGCTCCAGCTCGGCGAGGAACCGGGCGCGGGCCTCGACCACCCGGGCCGGCTCGGCGGGGAGCGTGGTGTCGCCGTCGTCGTACCAGTAACAGAATCGGCCGATCCGTTCGTCGCACCGCCCCCGGCTCGGACCCGAGGACGGCAGCAGGAGCCGCCGCCGGCTCTCGAAGGCCTGTTGCGCCGAGCGCGCCCGGGCGAGCACCCAGGACGTGTCGAGGGCGGAATCGCCCTGGGCGGCTACCGCGAGCGGAAGGACGGGGAGCGCGAGCAGGGCGAGGCAGAAGAACCGCGGGGGTGACATCACCGGCCTCAAGGAGCAGGATACCCGGGACCAGGGTCCGCCGCCAACTTGCCGGGCGGGTTACCTTGAGCCCTTCGGGCACGTGCCTTGCTGCCCCATACCCGGTCTCCTGACACCTGGATTTGCATGACCTGGCACGCGTGGTTCACGCTGGCCGCCACCGGCCTCACCGTCCTGGCCCTGGCGCGAGACTGGGTGGCGCCGGCCACGGCCATGATGGGCGGCGCGGTGCTGCTCCTCCTGGCGGGCGTGACCACGCCGGGAGAGACCTTCGCCGGGTTCGGGAACCCCGCGCCGATGACCGTGGCGGCGCTTTATATCCTGGCCCGCGCGGTGGACAAGACCGGGCTGCTCAACCCGATGGTCTACCGGCTGATGGGCCGGGGCGACGGCGGGCGCGCCACCCTGGCGCGGCTGCTTGTCCCGGCGGCGTTCGCATCGGCGTTTCTGAACAACACCCCGATCGTGGCGATGCTGATTCCGGTGGTACTGGCCTGGTGCGAGCGCCGGAATGCTTCGCCCTCGCGTTTCCTCTTGCCGCTGTCGTTTGCGGTGGTGCTGGGCGGCGTGGTGACCGCGATCGGCACCTCCACCAACCTGGTGGTGAGTGGCCTGCTGGAGCAGTCCGGGATGGCGCCGATGGGGCTGTTCGAGATCACCCCGGTGGGGTTTCCCGTGGTGCTGATCGGCCTCGGAGTTCTGTTGCTGACCACCCGCTGGCTGCTGCCCGACCGGACAGCGGTGCGCGCCAACCTCGGCGACGACCTCCGGGAGTTCGTGGTGAACATGGAGGTGGAGCCGGGCGGCCCTCTGGCGGGCAAGGCGGTGGAGGAGGCCGGCCTCCGGAACCTCCAGGGGGTGTTCCTGGTGCAGCTGGAGCGGGAGGGCGAGGTGATCGCCCCGGTGGCGCCGTCCACCGTGCTTCGGGCGCGCGACCTGCTCTGCTTCGTGGGGCGGGTGGACATGGTGGTGGACTTGCAGCGGACGCGGGGCCTCGCGTCGACCGAGCGGCGCCAGATCACCCACTTCGACACCAGCCGTCACACCTTCTTCGAGGCGGTGCTGGGTACGGCGTCGCCGCTCGTGGGCCAGACCATCAAGGAGGCCGAGTTCCGGAGCCGCTATCAGGCGGCGGTAGTGGCGATTCACCGTTCGGGCGAACGGGTCCGTGCCAAGCTGGGCGACGTCCGGCTCAAGGTGGGCGACACCCTGCTGCTCCTGGCGGACGGCGGGTTCCGCAACCGCTGGCGCGACCGGAACGACTTCCTGCTGGTCTCGGAGCTCGGTGGCACCCCGCCGGGGCTCACGAAAAAGGCCTGGCTCGTCGGCCTGGTGGCCCTGGCGATCGTCGGGGTGGCCGGCTCGGGCCTGCTGCCGATCCTTCAGGCCGCGCTGGCGGGGGTGGCCCTGTTGCTGTTCGCCGGGGTGCTCACGGCGGGCGAGGCCCGAAATGCGGTAGACCTCGACGTGATCATCGTGATCGCGGCCTCATTCGCGTTCGGCGCGGCCATCGAGAAGACCGGCCTGGCCCGCGAGGTGGCGCATCTGATCAGTGGCGCGTTCGGGAGGTTCGGTCCCTACTTCGTGCTGCTCGGCGTGGTGCTCGCGACGGTGGCGCTCACCGAGCTGGTGACCAACAACGCAGCCGCGGCGCTGATGTTCCCCATCGGGATCGCGGCGGCCCGGGAGCTTCAGGTCGATCCCCGTTCCGTGGCGATCGCCGTGGCGGTGGCCGCGTCCTGTTCGTTCCTGACCCCGATCGGGTACCAGACCAATACCATGGTGTACGGGCCGGGCGGCTACCGGTTCGGGGACTACGCCAGGCTCGGTCTGCCCCTCACGGTGGCGATGGTCGCCGCCATCGTGGTCCTGGTTCCGCTGATCTACGGGTGGTGAACCGGGGGGCGGCGATCGGCGGGGTGCCGGCCAGGCTGCGGGCCTAGCGAAAGAGGACCTCGTAACGACGCTTGAACTCGGCCTTCCGGGCCACCGGGTCGCGCCCGGCGAGGCCCCGGCAGCGAGTGGCCGCGTGGGCGTCCCAGCCGCCCGGCCAGGACTGGAAGGCCAGGGTCCGGCAGGAGGGGCAGAGCACTTTCCGGCCAATCACCTGATCCGCCGCGAGCTCCTCCGCGTTGAGGATCACGCCGGCGGGATCGATCCGGGGAAGCAGGGACCGCTGGGCCACCGCCGGCTCCAGGGGCGCGGCCTGGACCAGGGCCTCCAGTCCGAGCGCGCAGGCCGCGAGCACCACCTCGCGACTCACCGAAGGGTAGCGGTCGATGAACGCCTGGAGGTCGCCGCCGCGGTCCAGGTGCTCGATCAGGAGCCGCACCGGCACCCGGGATCCGGCGAAGACCGCCTCGCCCCGCCGGACGCCAGCCGACCGCGTGATCGTCTGATGCAGCGCCCGCATCGCCCTCGCCCCGATCCGCCCGGCCGCCGCGTCAGTGGGCCCGGAGCGACCGCGCCACCAGCCCGATGCCGGCCGCCAGCGCGCCGAGCATCAGCAGGGTGTTGAAGAGGCTCGTCGGCCGGAAGAAGATGTTCAGGTGGGTGAGGACGCCGAGGAAGATGATCAGCGTGCCGGCCAGAGTCAGGAACCAGCCCAGGATCGACTTCCCGTTGAAGAACAGCACTCCGATGCCGATCAGCAGGGGCACCAGCGACAGGCCGAACGCGCTGTAGCCGCCGAAGAGGTGCCAGAACCCGCCGGTCACCGTGACCTGGTTGAGCACCAGATAGCCTCCGCCCACCAGGAGGGCGATCCCGATCAGGAACTCACCCAGACCACCGGGGGTGCCGCCCGGCCCCCGCGTCGGTGCATCGGTCATCGTTCGTCCTCCCGATTCGGCCGTGTTCCCGGAGTCATGTCACGCCAGCCCGAGCTTTCGGAGGACCTCTGGCGGTGGCACGGGAGCTTCGGCCAGAGGGGTGTTGCCCACATAGCCCAGGTCGTTCATCCCCTCGCGGGTGGTGTAGAAGCCGGTGGCGGTGAGGTCTCTCACCAGGTCGAAGAATTCGGCGGCCTGCCGGTGCTCGGGCCGGGCGCGGGGTCGGTAACAGATGTCGTCGGCAATGCGGTCCCGCTCGCCCGGCTGGAGCTGTGCGAACGCTTTACCGAACCGTTTTCGGCTTTCGGCGTCCAGCCACGCGAAACCGGCCCGGAGCTTGACCAGCCCCTCGCGCGCCCACTCGTAGGGCGCGCTGGCCCACTCGTCGATGAACTCGGGGACTCCGACCGCGCTGGCGGCGGGGCTCCGGTCGTCGGCCGGAACGATGGTGTCGCAGAGCGCGGCCAGCGTGTTCAGCTCGTCCGGCGCGAGCTGGCGAGTCCACCAGATCGAGGGGTTGATCAGGTCGGGATCGGACGGCGTCCCTCGGGGGCCGGTGGGGGGGCTGCCCGCCTCCGACGGCGCTGGCGCTGGCTTGCAGCCGGCCTGCCCCAGCACCGGCAGCATCGCGCCGGTAGCGGCCGCCGCGCGGAGCAGGGACCGCCGGGACACCGTCATACCTCGCCTCGCTTCATGGCGTCCACCAGGTGGTCGCAGGTTCGCCAGGCCAGCGCCAGAATCGACAGGGTCGGATTCTTGTCGGCGTTGGAGACGAATGGGGCGCCGTCGGCGACGAAGAGGTTCTTGACCTCCCAGGCCTGGCACCAGGGGTTGAGCACCGAGGTTCGCGGGTCGCTCCCCATCCGCACGGTGCCCACCTCGTGGATGATCTGGCCCCCCTTGGCGATGGCGCTGGCGCCGTCGATCCCGGGCGTGCCCACCACCCGGCCTCCCATGGCCTCGACGATGGCGGCGAAGGTCCGGAGCATGTGCGACGCCTGGCGGGTCTCGTACTCGCTCCACTTCCAGTGGAAGCGGAGCACCGGGATGCCCCAGCGATCACGGACCTCCGGATCCAGCTCGCAGTAGCAGTCGTCGTTCGGCACCATCTCGCCCCGGCCGTCGAAATACAGGAACGAGCCGTAGAAGCGGCGGGCTTCGCGCTTGAAGCGCTCGCCGTACGCGCCGCCGGTGAAGTGCTCGAGCCCGCTCATGATGCCGGGGCCCGGCATCGACCGGCCTCCGCCGAACTCGATGTGGTAGCCGCGGGGGAAGTCCAGCCGGCCGGCGAGCTGCTCCCGATAGAGCCACCAGGGCATGTAGAGGTGATTGCCCGAGGTTCCATCCTGGTTGTGGGGCGGAAGATTCTCCAGCGCGGGAATCTGGGCCTGGAGCCCGGCCCCCACAGTATCCATCAGGTAGCGACCCACCAATCCGCTGCCGTTGGCCAGGCCATTGGGGAAGAGGGCCGAGCGGGAGTTGAGCAGGATGCGGGCGGTTTCGCAGGCGCTGGCCGCCAGCACCACCACCCGACCGGCGGCGTGGCGGTCCTGGCCGGTGAGCTTGTCGATGTACTGCACGCCGGTCGCCCGCCCCCGGCGGTCCACGGTCACCTCCCGGACCATGGCATCGGTGACCAGGTCCACGTTGCCGGTCGCGAGGGCCGGCGGGAGCAGCACGGTGGTGGACTGGAAGTTGGCCTTGATGGAGCAGCCCCGGCCGCACTCCGTGGCCCAGAAGCAGGCCGCCCGGCTCCGCATCGACTCCCGCAGGACCCGCTGGGCGAGCGGGTTGTCGGGGTGGAGCCGCGCGGGCCACCGATCAGCATTCTGGCGGGTGGTGAGGATGGCGAGGTGCGCGGGCACGACCGGGATCCCGAGGGGCCGGCAGTGCTTCTGCACCAGCAGCTCATGGGCGCGGGGCGGGGGCGGAGGCAGAAGGGTGTCGTTCGGCGAGTCGGGAGTGTTCTCCAGGCCTTCGTTTGAGCCATAGACCCCGACCAGCGCCTCGGTCCGGTCGTAGTAGGGCGCGAGCTCGTCGTAGGTGAGCGGCCAGTCGATCCCGATGCCGTCGCGCGAGTACGGCTTGAAGTCGTAGGGTCCCATCCGGAGCGAGATCCGGCCCCAGTGGTTGGTCCGTCCGCCGAGCATCCGGGCCCGCCACCAGAGGAATTCGCTGCCTGGCGCGGTGGTGTAAGGCTCGCCCGGCACCTGCCAGCCGCCGTCCACCGTGGCGTCGTAGAACCCGAACGGCTTCTCGGGCGTCCCGCCGCCACGCAGCGGTGCGGCGCTCGGGAGCTGGAACATCGGGGTCTCGCGCACCGGGTCGTAGTGGCGTCCGGCCTCCAGCACCAGGACTGTGAGGCCCTGCACCGCCAGCTGGTAGGCCGTCATCCCGCCGCCGGCGCCGCTTCCGACTACGATGGCGTCGTAGGCGCGGCCGCGAGCCTGCCCGGTCCCGTTTCGTCGGGCCACCCCGCGGGACCCAGCGGTCAGCTCAGCCACCCAGGCTCCGGTACCAGGCCGCGAACGCGGTCTCGATGAACCGCGGCGCGAACAGGAACCATTCGCCCAGCGACGCCGGGATGGAGTAGCCGGCGGCCGCTTCGGCGGCTGTCACGCCCCGGCCGTGGGCGTCGCGGGCGGCTCGTTCCACCTCGGCCAGAAGGGCGACGTAGCGATCGAAGTCCGCCTGGCGCGAGACGGGGCCGTGGCCCGGGACGTAGACCGGGTTGCCCGGGCGGCGGAGACCCGCCACGGTGGACGCCAGCATCGGCGGGGTGGCGTCCACGTAGTTCGGGAACATCCCGTTCCAGAGGAGATCGCCGCCAAAGGTGATGGCCGGATCGTCGAGGATGGCCACCACGTCGCTCGGCGTGTGGCCGGCGGCTGGCTGGATTCGGACCGTGCGTCCGCCCAGGTCCAGAGTCTGGGCCGCCGAAGGGTCCACCGCCACCACCCCGTCCAGGAGCAAGCGGAGGCCATCATCGGGCCGGTTCCGCTCGCGGACCAGGTCGGCGGTGACCCGGGTCATGCGGATCGCGGGATGCTGGCCGTTGGCCGAGTAGCCGGTAAGCCCGGCGGCGTGGTCGCCGTGATAGTGGGTGACGAGGACGTGGGTGGGCGGGCGGCCGGTGAGCGCGACGGCCTGCTCCGCCAGCCACCGCGCCCCCGCGGGGGTGGCGAATCCCTCCAGGGCCAGCACCCCGTTCCGACCCGCTATCAGGCCGCCATTGGCCAGCGTGGTGCGATCGGCGAGCGGGGTGGAGATCAGCGCCCAGACGCCAGGGGCCAGCTCCTCCAGCCGCCCGAAGGGCTCTCGCGCCACCACCCGGCCGGCCACCGGACGGAGCCAGGTCGCCTGCGCCGTGCGGGGGAGGCAGAGCGACGCCAGGGCGAGGTGCGCGGCACAGGAGCCGGCGCCGGCCAGGAAGTCCCGGCGGGAGGGAGCGGGCATGGAGCCTCGGAAGGGTGAGAGCACCGCGTGGAATCGTACCCGACGGAAGGCGCCCCCGCGAGCCCCGCCCCGCCGGGCGGGTTCTCTCGTTGACAGCCGACCCCCCCCTTCGGTTAACGTCACGATGCCACTGCCCTTCACAAATCGCTGGCGTCCCCTTTCCGGGAGGTGTGTTATGCGTTGGCGTTCAATCTTCCTGGGCTCAGCGGCAGGAATCGCATTGCTGATGGGGACGACGTCCGTCGCGGCAAGGGCCGACGCCGCCCCCTCGTGCATCGGTTGCAGCAACGAGAACTGCAGCGTTCAGTGCTACTGCGCGACCGGCTACTCGTTCGTCTGCCGCACCAACGGCATCAACCTCCCGGATCGCAACTGCGTCACCAACGCCGGCCTGGACCCCTGAACGGCGCGGTCTTGCGAGTGCGCGCCGCAGTCCTCGGGGCGTGCCTTGCCGTTTGCACCGGGCTTGCGGGATCTGCGGCCGCGGCCCAGCCGCGTCAGGGCGGGGTCCGGTGGCCAGCGTTCACGTCGGCAACGGGACCCCTCCCGACCGCGCAGGTTCAGAACCTCCCAGACCTGCGGATCGGATCAGCTGCTGGCGCCGACTACTCGCTGCTGCACGGCATTGCCGGGGCGGTTCGGTTACCCGGCGGTGGCCTCGCGGTCGCCGACGCCGGCAACCTGCGCGTGGTGTTCTTCGACGAGCGCGGTCGCTTCACGCACGCGGTTGGCCGGCCGGGCGATGGCCCTGGCGAGTACCGGCTTCCTCGCTGGTTCGGTCGGTGTGCCGACGGGACCATGGCGGTGCACGATGGCAGCCACGCGCGGCTGACCTTCCTCGACGCCAAGGGGGCGGTGGATACGACCGTCACCCTGCCAGCCGGAGCGAACTTCGACCAACTGCTGTGGTGCGCTCGGAACGGCCGGGTGCTGATGCTCCTGAATCGGCCCCGTGGCCCCGTGCGGGCCGGAGAGCGCACGCTGGTGCCGACTACGCTGATCGCGGCCCAGGGCACTGGTGTCGATACGCTGGGTCGCCCAGGAGATCAGGAGTACTACATCGGCCGGGCCGTGCAAGCGCTGACCACCGTTCCATTAGGACGCGCCACGCTCGCCGTTGCTGGAAGGCGCCTGGTGTATGCCTGCGACAACCAGGAGGCGTCTTGCCTGGCGCTCGACACGGCTGGCGTGGCCCACGGCCAGTTCCGAGTCCCGCTCGCTGCGGTTCGGATGACGGCGGCGCATTGGGCGGCAGCCCTCAGCACCCACTTTGCCGGCGATCCCACGCGCTCCTTTCGGCCAACGGGGGAGCGGTTGCTGCAGGAGATCCGCCCGCCGTCGAAGCTCCCCCTCATCGATCAGGTACGGGTCGACCACGAGGAGCATCTCTGGGTCCGAACCCTCGACAACTATGGCTCGGCCGTCGCGACCTGGGTGATCCTGTCGCCCACCGGGAGACCGATCGGGCTCATCGCCACGCCACGAGCGCTCCAAGTGACCGAGATCGGCCCCGACCACATCCTGGGTGTGGCGGAAGACCAGGACGGGGTGGAATACGTCGAGCTTTACCGGTTCGCCCGCCCCGGCCGGTGACTACAAGCCTGCCTCGACTTCGCTTCCTCGCAACCGTGAAAGCTGCGACCGCACGGTGTCGGCCTCGAGCCCCAGCAGATGGGCGGAGGCGACAAGGGCATCCAGATCCACCGGGTACATCCGATTCCGCGCCGGACTCGCGAGACCGGCCACGTTCCGCCGCGCAATCAGGCGCCTTACCAGGGCGCTGTGCCGTGCCGTCGCATCCCCGCTCGTCGCTCCGGCCCCGGGGCCGAGCGGCACGGCCGCGGCGCGCACGGCCTCCCGCAGCACGGGGTCGGTGCTGCCCGCGAAGCCGCTCCATGCCCAGGCCTCGAGCCCCTCGGGGGCCGGCAGGAGTCGCTGCGCGGCCTCGAAGTAGCTGACCGCGGCGAAGTACAGGTAGCTGCTCGCGCAGAAGAGCTCGAAGTCGGACCGGGCGCGATAGGCGCCGCCCACCAGTGCTTCAAGGTGGTCCGCTTCGGTGGCCAGCAGGTCGTGGTAGCGCCGGAGGCCGGCAGCCACGGCGCCGGAGGGGGCTGCGGCCTCGCGCGCCGTCTCCAGGATCAGGGCGAGCCGCTCGACCCCCAGCAGGCTCCAGGCGATCCCGGTCGAGAACAGTGGGCTCAGAAAGTGAAACGCGTGCGGCAGCAGCGCCCAGTTCGGTCCCGCCGCGCGCTCCAGCCGGCGCTGAAGCCGGGGCAGGCTGCCGATCGGGCGGACCGGTCGGGCACTGGCGAACTGCGCCGCCAGGCTCGGGTAGCGGGAGAGCATTTCGCGCCAGGCCGCCTCGGGTTCGCGCTCGGCCGTCAGCCGGCGGGCGTCCGCGGTCTCCAGCACGAATCCCGCGCTCGCCACGCCGTGGTCGAACGGCAGCACGTACATCCACCCCTCCGGGAGGACGTGATGCACGGCGGCGCGGTCGTCGGGATAGGGCCCCTCCGGCAGCTCGGCCCCCGCCTCGCGAGCCACCTGCACGAACGGCGGCAGGTCGGCGAAATGGCCGAAGACGAGGCTGGTATTGAGCGGCACCTGGGCGAGCCGCGAGCCGATGCCGAGATGCGCGGCGAGGAATCCGCCGGCGCCGGAGGCGTCCACCACCAGATCGGCCGTCGTAGTCAGCAAGCCAGCGGGTGACTCTGCGACGAGCTGGAATCCTGACCCGCGGGGCTCCAACCCGCGGATCTCGCATCGATCGAGGTACTCGACGCCCTCGGCGACGGCGCGCTGCACCAGGAAATGGTCGACGTCCTCCCGGAGCCAGTGGGTGTCGGCGACGCCGTCGTGCGGACTCGCGGCTACCAGAAGGCGGTTGCGGTTGTGGCCGTCGTTGCGATAGGAGTGGCCCGGCGTGTGGGCGTAGAACGTGAACCCCCGCTTGAGCCCGCGGCGCACGCCTGGCAGATGCGCCAGCCAGCGGCCGTAGGCGGCGAGATGATGGAGGTCGTCCAGGGCGTAGCGGGCCCCGAGCCGCTCGAGGCAGATGGCCGCGAGAGGGGTGGACGACTCTCCCAGCGCGAAGCGCGGGTGGGTGCCGCGCTCCGCCAGAAGGACGTCATGGCCCTGGCGGCGAAGAATCCGCGC
This sequence comes from uncultured Gemmatimonas sp., assembly GCA_964521535.1. Classification (GTDB taxonomy): domain Bacteria; phylum Gemmatimonadota; class Gemmatimonadetes; order Gemmatimonadales; family GWC2-71-9; genus SHZU01. The sequence goes on along the minus strand of CAZFSA010000039.1, from coordinate 22,968 downwards.
GAGGATGGCACCGGCAAAGCCGGACCCGACGATGACGACACGAAGCGCGGCCACGGGGCTAGGTGGTGCCGCAGCGCCCGCAGGAGAGGCGCGGTTCGGCGCGACCCGTCAGGTTGATGCGCCGCAGCCGTTCGGTGCGCGACGGGGCACAGTGCGGGCAGGTGCTGAAACGGTCCAGGTCCCAGAGGTCGGCGGTGACGACGACGCCGGGCAGGTCGACGAGGGCGTCGAGGGCGTCCTCCAGGGCCGCCAGGGTGGCGGGCACGAAGGCGCCGGTTCGGGCCAGCTCTTCCATGGCGCCGTTGCCGCCCCGTACCGGGATCAGCGACACGTGGGTCGCCCCCTGGCGGGCGGCGTGGCGTGCCGCCCGGACGGTCCATTCGATCGTCTCCCCAGGAGGCACGAACGGCGCACCCAGCAGCACGAACGCGCGGACCGCGATCCCCCGCCCGACGAGTGCGCTTGCGGCGCAGTCAAAATCGGCGAGCGTCATCTGCTTGTTGAGCCGGGACAGCGCCTCGGGATGCACGGTCTCGAGGCCCAGGGCCACCTCCAGCCGACCGCGAAGCCGCCCCGCAAACTGGTCCGCCCGCCGGCCTACCAGGCGGGGATGGCATTCCACCACGACGCGGTCGAACGCGTCGAGCAGCCCCGCGATGGCCGCGTCGTCCTCCGGCGGGACCGAGCGCGGGTCGAAGAAGCTGCTCGCATTGTAGAGCTTGATCGTCGCCCCGGCAGGGACGGTGCCGGCGGCTTCCAGTGCGTCCCGGACCTGGGCGGGCACGGCGCCGGCGGGGGTGGGGCCCGCGAGCGTCCCGCGCCAGAGATCGCAGAAGACGCAGGTGAAGCGGCACTCGGCGCCCGTGACGAAGACCGTGAGGGTAGAGCCCACCTCGCCGGTCACGGTACGCTCCGGCTCCCAGAGCCAGCCGAGCGGGCGCCACGGGTCCACCGGATCCCGGGGACCGCGCAGCGATCGAATCCAGGGCGTTGCCCGGCGCCCCGTCACCGGGCGGCCCGTCACGACACCGCTCGGGCGGCGGACCTGGTGCCGCGGCGGCGACTCACCCGGTTGCCTGGAGCGCGCCCCGCAGGAAGTGGGCACGATACTGCGCCGGGTCGGCCGCGAACCGGGCCCGGTACTCGTCCTCGGGCATGGCGCCCTGCTGAAACCGGCGCTTGGGAAACAGGGGCAGGTCGGCGCCCAGGACCTGCCGCACGCCGCGCCGCACCACCTCGCCCTTCAGGCCATAGAGCACCTCGTGGGATCCCTGCGCCAGTTCCGCGAACGGGATGGCTGCGGCAACGGCCACGACGCTCGGAGCCTGATGGGGGCTCAGCGTGGCAAAGCCGAACCGGCGGGCCGGGGCATACCCGCGCACGCACCCCCGGCTCAGGCCCCCACTGTAGGTGAGCGAGTGCTTGATCGCGTCCACGCCCCAGCCCTCCTGATACAGCAATCGGTTCGAGACGACGCTCCGGATGGTCAGTTCGGGGTTGGCCTCGATAGGATACGACTTGAGGTTCTCGTCGCCGCCGTCTCCGTCGGCGAGCCACCGCCAGTCAGGATACCGGGCGCGGATCCCGGCCATGAGGGCGAGGCCGACGGTGGCGCACTCCACGTCGAGCGGCTTGTAGTCCTCGATCACCTCCACCGCGTGCAGCGGATCGAGGCCGGAGGCTGGCACCGCGATTTCTTCGCCCAGCATTTCGAGCCCCGTGCGCCGCAGGAACTCGCGGGCCTGCCGGAGGTCGGCGCCACCTCCCTCGACGGCCAGGGTAAAGGCCTTGAGCCGGGCCGGGCTCTCCCCCCGGGCCAGCAACTCGTGATAGAGGCAGAGCAGCACGCCGCCGCTGTCCACGCCTCCCGAGAACAGCACACCGATCGGCTCGGCCGGCTCGATGAAGTCCAGCCACAACCCGATCTCCGCCCGCAGCGCCTGCACGTATTCCCGGCCAATCCGGTCGAGGTCGGGCGGCAGGACCGAGCCTGGCGGGTCGAGGAACCGGCGATGCACCGGATTGGGATCCGGGCACCCGATCAGACGGAGTTCGGTGACGTGATGAGCCGGCACCATCCGGGTGTAACTGGGGTGGAACTGGCGGTCATAGCCGTGGGCGCGGAGCAGGTCGCGGATGGCGTCGATCCGATCGGCCACGACCAGCATCGGGCCCTGGGCCTCCTTGGCGAGGAAGTAGCGCAAGGGGCGGTCCAGGCTGCGCGCCAGGCGGACCCGCTCGCCGTCCCGCGCCACCAGCGCGAAGGAGCCACGGATGCGCGCCACGGCGGACGGATCATCGTCCAGCAGCAGGCGCCGCGCGGCGTCGGCCGTCAGGTTGAGCAGGCGTTGATCCTGGTCCGGAATCAGGTTGATGACGCGGTGAATGGGACGTTCGATCATGGGGCTCCCGGGTTGCGTCGACCCGACCGGTACAGGTCCAGCCACTTGGCCACTGGCCCCACCATCGCCAGCGCGAGAAAGGCCGGCGCCACGTTGAAGGCCAGCGGTAAGGGCAGCGCCCGGTCAGACGCGATTCGAATGACGGCCTCGACCACCGCCACGCAGACCGCGACCGCCATCTGCCCCCGATGGCTCCGCACGACGGTGCGCGGGTCGGTGATCATGAAGAACACGAAGAGCTGGTACATCGGCCCCGTGATCGGCGCCACCTCGGCCCAGAGGGGCTGTCCCATCACCGTGCTGCGCAGCCAGGCCAGGGCCAGGAACGCCGCGACATAGGTCAGGGTGATGTGCAGCACCCGAACCCGCGCCACGATGGCCAGCCCGAAGGCCCAGATGACGAGATTGGTAGCGAGGTCGTTCCCCCACTGGTGGCTCAGGATGGCGATACTTCCCGGCGCCACGAGCAGCAGCATGCTGATGGCGAAGTTCGTCGGGTTCCAGAGATGGTTGTTGCGGTACTGGAGCACGTATTTGGAACCGATCGCGAGGATCCCGCCCACCACGAACGGCCAGAGCGCCGCCGCCTGGGGCTTGATCAGCAGCGTCAGGCTGATGCCGCTGATGTAGGCGCTCTGGAGGTTGACGACCCGTCCCCGGATGAACCACGACAGCAGCGCCTCGGCGACGAGGCAGGTCCCGAGAGCGGTGGCGAGCCGTGGCAACCCGCCCACCATGTGATAGCGGAATTGCGCCGCCACCAGGACCAGGGTGATCAGGAACGCGATCAGGTAGCGGGGATCGAGCCAGGCGAGGCTCGGCGCGCGGGCGCCGGTCCCGGCCGCCACCTCCGCGGAGCGGCCCGCTGTCATCGCCGCGGCTCCACGATGGTGTGCAGCGTGTCCACCAGCAGGTTGGCCAGCACCTGGCGGCGGCCCGACGGCCAGAGGATCACCACCCGATCCACCCGGTCGCGGCGCCCGAGGCCGAAGTGGAGCCGGCGATCGTTCTGGCTGGCGAATCCCATCCCGCCCTCCACGATGCGGCGTTGCGTCAGCTCACCCGATTCCAGCGTCACTTCGGCGCCGATGGCGCTCCGGTTGCTGCGGGTGCCGACCAGGGCGAACCCGATCCAGTGATGGGCGGGATCGGGAGAGTTCCGGTACAGGATCGCCGGCTGGTTCTGGTTGGCCACGACGACGTCGAGGACGCCGCGGTTCGAGAGGTCGGCCATCACCACGGCCCGGCCGTCATACCGGTCGTTCACCCCGACCGCCGCGGCCACGTCCACCCACCCCCCGAGCCCGGTGCTCCGGTACACCCGGGAGCGCTCGTATCCGGAGAGGCTCAGGTCCTCGAACGCGGGCCAGGTGCGGGCGTCCTCGAACAGGTGCCGGTTGGCGCCACTGATCTTGGCCATGGCGTACCAGTAGCTCCTACGCTGGTCGGCCGAGATGAAGCCGTTGACGACGAAGAGCTCGTTGCTGCCGTCGTTGGCGAGGTCGCCGAACTGGGCCCCCCAGGCCCACCCGGCGTCGGCCACGGCGGCGTCCGCCACGTTGGTGAAGCGGCCGCGTTCGACCATCTGGTTCAGCCGCAGGTTGTTGTTCTGAAAGAGGTAGCCCCGCGCCGAGATGTTGGTGACGAACGCATCGAGCCGGCCGCGGTTGAAGGCGTCGCCCAGCGTCACCGACATCCCGCTCTTGGATTCGCTTTCGAGCCCGGCCGTGGTCATGGTGAACCTGGTGCCGCCCTGGTTGAGGTACAGCTCCTCGGGCCCGTAGTCGTTGGCCAGGTAGAGATCGGGCCAGCCGTCGCCGTTGAAGTCCGCGGCCCCCGCCGCGAGGGTCCAGCGGGTGCTGCCCACGCCGAGCCGGTCGGTGACGTCCCCGAAGCGGCAGCCGCCCTGGTTCCGGAACAGCAGGTTGCGGCCGCCGTTGTTGGCGAACTCGAAGCTCTCGTGCATGATCCGGGTGGACCGGAGATTCCAGAGATCCACCTCGTCCCGGAAGTAGGCCGTGACGTAGAGATCGAGCAGACCGTCGCGGTCGTAGTCGAACCAGATGGCGCCGTTGCTGTTGACCCAGCGCCGGAGTCCGGCCCCCGCGGTCACGTCCTCGAAGGACCGCCCTTCCCGGTTGCGGAAGAGCGCCAGGTACCCGTACCGATACACCAGGGCGTCCTCGAAGCCGTCGTTGTCGCAGTCGCCCCAGACGGCGCCCATGGAGACCCCTTCGCCGGGTCGGTTGAGGTCGGCCAGGCCGACCGCCGCCGCGACCTCCTCGAAGGTGCCGTCTCGCCGGTTCCGGTAGAGGGCGTTCGGCTCGCCGAAGCGGCTGTTGGTGAAGTAGAGGTCGGGCCAGCCGTCGCGGTCGAAGTCCGCGACCGACACACCCGCGCCGAGGGCCGCCACGTGCGGCTCGACGTTGGCGATCTTCGGGTCCAGGCTGGGGCGGCGGTGGATGAACCCGATGCCGGCCGCCGCCGTCTCGTCCCGGAGCTCGAACCCCGGGCGGGTGGCCTCGCCCCGGCCCGGATCGCGTTGACGATCCAGCGCGGCCGCGATCCCGATGCTCGCCAGGAATGGGATCGCGATAATGACGCGTCGCAGGGTGGCGGCTCGAGGGGGGACGATGGGGGTCATCAGGGGCGGGCGAGCGCCGATGTCGCCGGAACCATCCGGGTGTTGTATTCCCGGAGGTAGCGCCTGCGGGCGGAGTCGGCCGGGTAGGCCTGATCGGCGGGATACGGGTAGGCCCGCATTCCGTGAAACGGCAGCGGCTCGACCGTGCCGCCGAACGCGGTGTTGAGATCGGCGTCCTTCACCCATCCAACGGTATGGAGGAGAAAGGTCCGCGTCCAGCCCGGTGCCGCGGTCGTCGGCGCGCGGGCGTCGAACTCGACAGCCATGGCGTCACCGGGCGCCATGATGACGTACTGGTCATCGGCGGCGTCGAGCAGCGGCAGCACGTCGCCGTGGCGGGTGAACGCGCCCTGGATCGGGCGCCAGGGATGGTCCTGGCGCACGTCGTCGTAGTCGAACCACTGGGGGCCGTAGCGACCGCCCTTCCGGTACATGCGGGAGTAGCCCCGGGGCCAGAGCTCGGCCCGGACCGGCTCGAGTCTGGTGACCCGGACGGACCCCTCGGGCGCGGCGTCGGCCACGATCGCCTGATCCCAGGAGATCTGCATGTTGGTGCGGATCCGCACGTGGCGGTCCGCGGTCGGGAAGATTCCGGCGAGGTCCGCGACGACGGTCTTGTTCTTCCCCGATGGGAAGCCCAGATCCGGGATCGCCGGGATCCACCGCCCTCGCCCGTCGCGGACCTCCAAGGAGGGTGCGGCCGGGGCCAGGTCCGACCGTTGCGCCAGGGCGACGTTGATGCTGGCGTCGCTCGGGAAGATCCACCCGCGGAGGAGGAGAACGGTCCCCGGACCCCCGGCCTCGGGCCCGAGATCGAGCACCATCTCGTAGGGCTCCACCAATCCCTGGTAGGCGAGCGGCACCAGGTGCGGCGCGTACCGGTCGTCCTGCTCGCGGAGCGCGGGCAGGAGGTCCCGGCCCCGCCCGTCCACCGCCGAGCGCGGCGGGCGGGGTCGGACCACGGGGTAGAGCCGTAGCGCGGTCGGCGCGGGCGGCACGAAACGCTCGTTCACGAAGACCTGGACCGAGTCCGGGTGATCCAGGGCGAGCAGCCGCACCTGGTCCACGTAGGCCGTTTCCCAGAGCTCCTCGGTGATCTGGAGCGGGTAACGCCCGTCCCGCGGAGCCAGCGCGTCGCCGGGGATCCGGAGATACTCGTCCGACGCGGCCGCGGGTGCGTAGGCCATCCCCTCCCCACCCATGAAGCCCACCGGCATGCCCAGCGCGCTCCGCCACATCACGTCGGTCACGAAGCGGAACCGGGCGCCGTCCCAGGTATAGAGGAAGGGACAGGATCCCTTGAGCTGTTCCACCTCCAGCACGTCCTGGTCGGTACCCGGCAGGTACACCATCTGCGGGACGCCGTTGGGCCACTCGATCCGGAGCACGTCTGCCTTGAGGTGGGATCCGAGCCCGAAATGGGTGACCCGTCCCGTCACCACGCGGGTCTGATACAACTGGCCGGCGCGGAGCTCGATTCGGGCGCCGACACCGAAGGTGTTGTTCTTGCCGCTGCCGGCACCCAGGGCAACCAGCTGGACGCGGCTCGCCATCCGCGCGTTGCCGCCGTCGTTCTGCAGCAGCCGGACCCCGCCGGGCCCGGCCACCACCAGGTCCAGGTCGGCGTCGTCGTCCAGATCGCGCGGGACGAGCGTGGTGATCGGCCCGAGGCCGGTGGGCAGGAGGTCGGAGCGGTCAACGAACCGCCCGGCGCCATCGTTGTGCAGCAGGAACAGGCTGCGGCCTCCCGGTGCGGCTGGCACGCCAGCGACGACGAGGTCGAGCCAGCCGTCGTTGTCGACATCCAGGAACTCCGCGGCCGTGCCGGTCAGGCCGCGAAGACGGCGGAGCGCGGCCTCGGACCCGTGATCCCGGGCGAAGGTCCCGTCGCCGCGGTTCCGCCAGAGAGCCGCCTCGCCGCCGTCCACCCGCGAGACGAAGACGTCGAAGTGGCCGTCGTTGCCATAGTCGCCGACCGCAGCCGCTCCGGAGCCGCTCCGGGTCACGAGCCCGCTCAGGGCGGTGACATCCTCGAACCGGCCGCCGCCGAGATTGCGATAGAGGACGTCGCTCCGGTCCGTGTGGGTGATGAAGACGTCCACGCGGCCGTCGCCATCAACATCCGCGAAGTGGATGGATCGGGCGTCGCCCTCGCCTCCCAGACCCATCGTCCCGGCGGCCTCGGTGAAGGTCCCATCCAGGTTGTTGCGATAGACGAGCCGCCGGCCGCGTCCCACCAGCACGAGGTCGAGGTCGCCGTCGTGGTCCAGGTCCACGAACGCCGCGTGGCGGGCATCCCGGCCATCGAGCGGTCCGGCCGCGGCGGTCACGTCTTCCAGCTCGCCGTTCCCCCGGTTGCGGAGCAGTCGCGCCTGGCCGGATGCCGTCACGAGAAAGAGGTCGTCCCAGCCGTTGTTGGTGAGGTCCGCGAACCCGGCGAGTCTGGCGGGAGCATCGAGGGCCAGCGCCGGGCGCTCCGAATCCTCGAGCCCGTAGCCCCGCCGCACGCGATAGATCCGGTCCCCGGCGAACAGGTGCTGGGTCCCGGTCCCGTTCACCTCGCCGAACGCGAGGGCCACCGGCTCCGGTGGGCCATCGGGAGCTCGGGGCTGGCTGGCGATGCCTGAACCGGCCGTCACGTCCGAAAAGCGAGGGAGCTCCACCCGGGTGGGCCGGAGCCCCGATCCCAGCTGCTCGACGATCGACCGTGGCTCGAAGGTGAGGATCGGGCGCCCGACCCGCGGTCCCTCCACCCACTGGACGGCGCTCAGGTCCGCCTGGTAGGGCTGGGTCAGCTCCATCACGCGGAGATAACGAGCGAAAGGCGCTCGCGCCTCGTCGAGACGGCCGGCCCGGAGCAGTCGGATGGTCTCCTCCAGGAGCGGGGGCGCCTCCGGCGGTGGCTCCGGCGGGAGGCGGCGGATCTGCTCGAGTTGGGCGACGGCGCGATCGGCGTCGCCGCGCCGCACCGCCGCGTCGGCCAGGCGCAACCGCACCGCGAGGTTGGTTGGCGCCCGCGCAACGATCCGCTCCAGCAACTCATCCTGCCGCCCGGCGTTCCGGTCGCCCGGCGCCTCCGCCTCCAGCTCGGCGAGGGCGAAGAGCACCCGTGGGTCGTTCGGTTCGTCGCGGAGTAGCGGCTCGAGCAGGTCGCGGGCGCGCGCCGGTCGGCGGGTGACGGCGTACAGCCGCGCGGTGATCAGCGCCACCTCGACGCTTCGCGGAGCAAGTCGCCGGGCGCGGTCCAGGTGCCGTTCTGCGTCGTCGAAGCGGCTGCCCCGGAGATAGGTGAGGCCGAGGTTGCTGTGGCCTGCGGGCTCGCGCGGGGCGAGCGCGATCACGCGCTGAAACTCGGCCTCGGCCTCACCGAGCTGGTCGCGCTCCAGGAAGGCCAGGCCGGTCTCGAGCGCCAGCACGGCCTCCGCCCGGCGGGCGGCCGCCCGGTCGGTATCTGGCCGGCATCCGGAGGTCGCGGCGAGGGTGAGGGTCGCCAGCAGCGCCACGAGAGCCCGCGCTCGAAGCGGTCGCCGCCAGTCCCGCAGGCACGGGGCGAGGTCCCGGCGCCACGTGGCAAGGTCGCCGGTGGCGCGCTGATGCCGGCTCTGGAGGATCATCGCGACGAGGACTCCCGCGGGACCCGGGAAACGTGGGCCGGCGCGCGGGGGAGACGCAAGGGGTTTTGCTGCCGCGACGAGCGGCGGGACCGGGTTCAGGCCTCGGGGCGGACGCCCGTCCTCTCCGCCCGGCTCCGCCAGTAGCGAGCGAGGCCATGCCAGCTGTTGAGCGCCGTCGTGCCCCACTCGTAGGTCCTGGCGTCGGCGTCGCTCATCCGCCGCCGGACCTGGCTCGCCACCCAGTCGGCGAAGGCGCGAGCCTTGACCCCGTCCTCGCCGGGCTCCCCCAGCGTGCTCAGGACCCGATCGGACCACTCGGCCAGCCGGCTCCGGAGTTCCTCGAGATGCGGGAGGACTGGGGTTGAGACCCCGAAGTGGGTTGAGAGGAGCCGGTCCGGCTGCCAGCGCGCGATCCGATCGATGCTCTGGTTCCAGCCCTCGAGGTCCACATCCGGTGGGGGCGTCACCGGCGACACGAAGGGCCGGTTGGAATAGCGGTTGCCGCCGGCGTCCCCGACAAAGGCGGTTCCCGTGTCCAGATCGAGAAAACTGATGTGGTGGGAGGCGTGGCCCGGGGTGTATGCCACCTCCAGGGATCGGGCGCCGAGGTTCAACCGCTCCCCTCCGACGAGCGGGTGGACCCTGTCGGCGGGGACCGGTAGAAACTCACCCCACCGCCAGCGCATATCCTCCCCGTACAGCCGGGTAGCGCTCTCCAGCAGGCGGGATGGATCGATCAGGTGCCTGGCTCCCCGCTGGTGGACGTACACGGCGAGCCGGGGATTCTCGCGCACCAGCGTCCCTGCGGAGCCTGCATGGTCGAGGTGGATATGAGTGAGGAGGAGGGCCGAGAGGTCTGTGACCTTGATTCCCGCTTCGGCCAGGCGGAGGCGAAGCGTCGGCAGCGAGACGGAGGGTCCCGCATCGACCAGTACGGGGCCGTTGGCTGTGTCGATCAGGCTGGCTGCAATGACCTCGGCCTTGCCAAGGTACTCGAGGTCAAGGAGTTGGATTCCTGAGGCGACGACCGGCACTGGCACGATCAGGCGGAGACCCGGTTGGCGATGGCGGCTCCCATCTCGGCGGTGGAGGCCGTGCCCCCGAGGTCCGCCGTCGTCGCCTTGCCCTCGGCCAGCACGGCGGCAACGGCACCCTCGATCGCGCCGGCCGCTTTCCGCTCCCCCAGGAAATCCAGCATCATGGCCGCGGAGAGGACGGCCGCGGTGGGATTGGCGACGCCCCGGCCGGCAATATCCGGCGCCGAACCGTGGACGGGTTCAAACATGGAAGGGAAGCGGCGCTCGGGGTTGAGATTGGCGCTCGGGGCGAGGCCCAGGCTGCCCGCCAGGGCGGGGGCCAGGTCGGAGAGGATGTCGCCGAAGAGGTTCGACGCCACCAGGACATCGAAGGTCTCGGGCCGCCGGACCAGGTGGACGCACGCCGCGTCAACCAGGATGGTCTCGGTCTCCACATCCGGGAAGTCGGGTCGGACCGCGGCAAACACCTCGTCCCAGAAGACCATGCTGTGCCCCTGGGCGTTCGACTTGGTGATCGAAGCAAGCCGGCGCCGACGGGTTCGGGCCAGCTCGAAGGCGAACCGGATGACGCGCTCGGTCCCGGCCCGGGTGAAGATCGCGGTCTGCACGGCCACTTCGCCGGCAGTCGCCTGGTGCACGCGACCGCCGGCCTGGGCGTACTCGCCCTCGGTGTTTTCGCGCACCACGACGAGGTCAATGGCGGGTGTCCCGGCCAGTGGGGACGCCACACCGCGATAGGTTCGGGCCGGCCGGACGCAGGCGTACTGGTCGAAATGGCGGCGGATGGGCAGCAGGAGGCCGTTCAGGGTGATATTGTCCTGAATCCGCGGGTCGCCAACCGCTCCCAGGTAGATGGCGTGGAACTGGCGCAGCGTCTCGAGGGCGTCCCGGGGCATCATCCGCCCGTGATCGATGTAGTAGCCGGAGCCCCAGGGGAATTCCGTCCACTCGAGGGCGAACTCAAAGCGCCGGGCGGCGGCTTGCGAGACTCGAATTCCCTCGGGGAGGACTTCGGCCCCGATTCCGTCGCCGGGGATGGTCGCGATACGATAGGTTCGGGGTCTCACGGATCCTCTCGGGCCGGCCGGTGCGGGGCAAGGCCTCCTTGGGGAGACGTTTCCTCCCGGCCTTGGTACCAACGACCCGGTGAGCCGTAGGCTGAACGACATCCCGAGCCCCTTCCGATCAGGCAGCCTCCGTCCGTGCCCGAGGGTACTCCAGCCGTTGATTCCACCCCTCCGGCCGCCCACCGAGCCGACGCGCCGGCGGGTGCCGCGCTCCTGGAGCGGGGTCTGGGTCTGCGGGAGGCGACCGCGCTGATCGTTGGGGGCACGATTGGCGTCAGCATCTTCGTGGTACCCGCGGGCGTGGCCAACGAGGTCGGCGCGCCGGGGCTTGCCCTCGTCACCTGGGCGTTCACCGGGCTCATGGCACTGTGCGGGGCCTTGTCATTCGCAGAACTGGCCGCGGCGCTGCCGTATACCGGGGGGACGTACGTCTTTCTCAAGCGAGCCTATCCGGGGACGCCGATCGCGTTCCTCTTCGGCTGGATGATGCTCTTTGCCCAGTCGACCGGCGCCATCGCCGTCGTCGCCTCGATGGGATCGCTCTACGCCGGCCACTTCCTGGGGCGGGTGATCCCGTACGGACCCTGGACCGTCCGGGCGGTTGCCGTGGGGCTCATTCTGCTCCTCACCGGGCTCAACCTGGCGGGGATCCGGGCCGGCGGCAAGGTGCAGAACGCGCTCACGGCGGTGAAGGTCCTGGCGCTGGCGGGCCTGGTGGCGATCTGTTTCGCCTCGCCGGCGGGCGACCCGTCCCGGTTCGCTCCCCTGGTGCCCCCGGGCGCCACTCCGGGCACGGTCAGCGGGGCCGTGGCGACGGCGATGATCATGTCGGTGTTCTCCTACTCGGGCTGGTTCTTCGTCACCCACGTGGCGGGCGAGGTGCGCGACCCGGCCCGCAACCTGCCGCGCTCGATCATGGTGGCGATGGTTGTGGTGCTCGCGACGTATCTGCTGCTGAACGCCGCTTTTCTCTACGTGCTGCCGTTCGACGAGCTCCGCCAGTCGTCACGAGTTGCCGCCGACGCCATGGAGCGGGCCCTCGGGGCTCGCGCGGCCGACGTGACGGCGCTGGTGGTGCTGCTCTCGGCGGTCAGCACCCTCAACGCCCAGCTGCTCAACTATCCCCGGGTCACCTTCGCCCTGGCGAGCGATGGCCATTTCTTCGACCGCGTTCGCCGGGTGGATCCCCGGCGGCGCACCCCGGCGGCGGCGATCATGCTGGTGGGGGTCTGGGCCTCGTTGTTCGCCCTGGCCGGAACCTATGCGCAGATCATGACCTACGTCTCGTTCGTCTACCAGCTTTTCATGGCGCTGACGGTGGCCGGGCTCCTGGTGCTCCGATGGCGGGAACCCGATCTGCCCCGCCCGTACCGGGTGGCCCTCTACCCGCTCACGCCGCTGCTGTATCTCACCATCCTCGCCTGGTATCTGGGGAGCGTGCTGGTGGAGCGAACGGCGCAGAGCCTCGTTGGTATTGCCATTGTGGCCGCCGGACTTCCGTTCTACTTCCATTGGTCACGCCGCGCCGGGCAATCCGTTCCACCATCCGTGTGATCGGAGGTTCCGTGATCACCGCCTTTGAGCCGATACTGCGGGGCCGGGCCGCTGCGGGTCGGCCGTCGAACCCTCGGGCGGTGGCGTTGGGCGCCGCCCTGCTGGCGATCACGGCCCTTGGCGGGTGCCGTTCAGCCCCCGAGGCGGTCCCGGATCTGCTCCTGCTCAACGGTCGGGTTCTGGACGGAACCGGGGCCCCCTGGGTCCGGCAGGATCTGGCGATTCTCGGCGATCGGATCGTTTTCGTGGGGAACGCCGGGGACATGGGAGTGTCGGCCCGCGATACGCTGGACGTGAAGGGTCACCTCGTGGTCCCGGGCTTCTGGGACGTTCACAATCACGCGGATCTGGAGCGCCCCCACGGGCGGGCGGCGCTGCCGCTGCTCTATCAGGGCATCACCACCATCGTCCAGGGTGTCGACGGTGGGGGCCGGAACAACCTGAACGAGATCTTCGCGGGCTATGAGCGCGCTGGCGTGGCCGTCAATGTCCTCCGGTTCGTCGGGCACAATGCGGCGCGGACCGAGGTGATGGGGGGCGACTTCGGCCGCGCGGCGACGCCCGACGAGATCGAGCGGATGAAGGCCTACGTGGAGCGGGGGATGAAGGAAGGGGCGGTGGGGTTCTCCACAGGTCTCGCATACAACCCGGGGTTCTTCGCCACCACGGCTGAAGTGATCGAGCTCAACCGGGTGGCGGCGCGGTTCGGCGGAATCTACGACACCCATGACCGCGACATGGGCGCCACCCTCGACGGCTTCGGCTATCTCGCGTCGGTAGGGGAGGCGATCGAGATCGCCGAGACCGCGGGAACCCCGCTGGTGTTCAGCCACTTCAGCGCGCTTGGGGTCACCGCCAACGCGCAGATGCCGGAGGCCGTTCGGATGGTCGAGGCGGCGCGGGCCCGGGGTGTGAACATCATGGGCGGCCACCATGTCTACACGGCCTCGCAGAGCGTGATCGCGGGGCACGTCCTCCCCCGCTGGGTTGCGGTGGGAGGAGAGGACTCGCTTCGGCGGCGGCTTCGGGACCCGGCCCTGGCCGCCCGGTTCGACCGGGACGTGACCAGGATCCTGACCATGCGAGGGGGACCGGAGAAAATCGTGCTGGTGGGGCCGCACGAGCGGATCAACGGCAAGAGCCTCGCCGAGCTGGCCAGCGAATGGAGGGTGTCGGTCCCCGAGGTGGTGCGCCGGGTCGTGGAGGAATACGGCTCGCGGACCTGGGACATCAATCTGGACATCTTCGATATCCGGAACACCCGGGCGCTGGCCCAGAAGGACTGGATGATGACCTGCCTGGACGGCTTCACCCCGGAATCGTTGGTGGGCGTGGACCATCCCCGTTCCTACGGGGGCATGACCCGGAAGCTCCGGGTGCTGGCGATGGACGAGGGAACCATCACCGTTCCGTTCGCGGTCCGGGGCATGACCTCGCTGGCGGCCCAGTTCTACGGCATCCCGAATCGGGGCCTGCTCAAGCCTGGCTTCTTCGCGGACATCGTGGTCCTGGACGAAGCGGCGGTCCGGGATCGTGCCACCTTCGAGGAGCCTTACCGGTACTCGGAGGGAACGCTGCACGTCCTGGTGAACGGCCGGTTCGCCTTCCGGGACGGCCGACCCACCGGCGAACTGCCCGGACGCCCGGTGCGCCGGGGTGGCCGGGCGGCGACCGTTTCCGGCAATCGCTGACCGTCGAGCCCCGAGGGCCCATGGCGTCCGAGAAAGTCATTCTGACCTGTGCCGTGACGGGGTCCCCGCCAACGGCGAAGAAGAACCCGGCGGTGCCGGTGACTCCGGCGGAGATCGCCCGCTCGGCAATCGAGGCGGCGAAGGCGGGGGCTGCGATCGCGCACATCCATGTTCGCGATCCGGCCACCGGACTGGCCAGCATGGAGCTCGATCTCTACCGCGAAGTGGTGGACCGGATCCGGAGCGACGCGACCGATGTGGTCCTTAACCTGACGACGGGCCCAGGCCAGCGCTACGCCCCCTCCGAGGCCGACCCGCGGGTCCCGGGTCCGGGAACGAACCTGACCCACCCCGAGAGGCGGGTGCAGCACGTGGTCGAGCTCCGGCCGGAGCTCTGTAGCCTGGACGTGGCCACGATGGCGTCCGGCGATGCTTTTGGCAGTACGGTCATGATGAATACCGTGCAGCATCTGAAGATCATGGCCGCCGCCATTCGCGACGCGGGGGTGAAGCCGGAGCTGGAGGTCTTCGACAGCGGCCACATTCGGCTCGCCAACTGGCTGATCGATCAGGGCTACATCCGTCGGCCGCCGTTCTTTCAGCTGTGCCTCGGCATCGAATGGGGCGCGCCCGACACACCCGAGGCGATCGGCTTCCTGCGGGGGCTGCTGCCGCCGGACGCATCCTGGGCGGCGTTTGGCATCGGCCCCCGTCAGTTTCCCATGGTGGCCCACGCTGCGGCCGCGGGCGGTCATGTTCGGGTTGGACTGGAGGACAACCTCTATCTTGAACGGGGTGTCCTCGCCCCCTCCAATGCGGCCCTGGTGGACAGGGCGGTCCGGCTGGTGGAATCGCTGGGGCGGACGCTCGCCACGCCGGCCGAGGCCCGCCAGATCCTGGGGGTCTGAACGCCGGCTGGCTGCTCAGTCCAGCCGGCCTGACAGCCAGCGCATGATGTTGAGCAGCAGTTGGAGGTTGGCGGTGGCGCGGGGGTGATTGAGGCCCATCGGCCGGCGCTCGGACCCGGCGAACTGCGCGGTGAAGGCGCCGGCCTCTCCGAAGAGGACCACGCGGCCGCGGCCGAACCGGCCGGCCGCCGCATGAGTCCAGCGAGGGGACGGCACCCGGGGGGTAAGGCTGTCGAAGCCGGCTCCGGTCCGGACAGGCAACCAGCTGAAGGCCTCGGGCCCGAACCGCAGGATCGGCTCGAGGGTGCCGGTCAGCTGGAACCCCTGACCGACGAAGGTGAGGACCGAGTCCACTACGTCATCGGGGGTCCGGCCTCGAGTGATGGGGTGGTCGAGCAGGGTGCCCTCGGCCCGCGTGAACCGGTCGCCCACGAAGCCGTCGACCCGTGGCTGTACCGTGTAGCCGTTGGTGAACTCGGCCCCGAAGGCACGGGCCAGGTCTGCTGCCGCCCCGCCCGCGGGCATGTGATCGGCGATGAGGAACAGCGCTCCTCCCCGCGCGACCCAGTCCACCACGAGGCGGATTTCCGCCGCGCTGAAGGCCGACCGGGCTGGCAGCGACCACCCGGGCTGGTCCGCCATCCCCGGGTTGGCGATCACGAGGATGCTGGCCTGGGCCAGCGCGGATTCGGTAAACTCCCCGTGGTGGTCCAGGATCCGGAAGCCGTCCTCCAGCAGGACGGAGGTGAACGGACGATACCGCCCAGTGGCAGTGTGAAAGTTCCGGTGGCCCGCATCGATCGCCACCACCGGACCAGCATTCCGCGGAAAGGCGGGTTGGCGCACCACCGGCCGGAACGCCGAATCGACGACTTGCTGAGCAGCGGCGGCGTGGGTTCCGCCAAGGCTGACGCAGACGAGGAGCCAGCGACACCGAAGCCGCACCAGACTTCCTCCAATGAGAGGCATCTCTCCGAAGCATACCGTCATCGGCCGGCCTGGTACCAAATTGGTACTCGGGGAACGGCCACTCGTATTCAGCCCAGGGTTGGTCCTCTCCTCCGCGCTTCCGGCCGGCCGGGCCGCCGTCCCGGGACCGGGCGCAGAGCGAGCCTGCATCACGCGCCACCGGATTCGTGAGCCGCACCCCATCCGGGGCCCATCCGGACGCCACTATGGCACCTTTCGGCACTGATGCCGCTGGTAGGGTGGATGCCTGGGTCGTTGGGATCAGGACCGACCATACGCAAGCGGCTGCCGGGGCAGCGGATCCGGTAGCGGCACGCCAGGGAGCCGGGGGCTCCATGCACACGGGCCTGTCGGAGAGCGAGCGGGACGACGTGGCGCTGGCAGGGCGGCTGGCGCTGGGAGACGCACGCGCGCTCGCTGCCTTGCTGGACCGGTACTGGCGTCCCCTGGTCACCTTCGCCACGGACAAACTGGGCAGCCAGGACGCTGCGGAAGATGCCGTGCAGGAAGTCTTTGTGAGGGTCTGGAACCACCGGACCCAGCTCCGTCCCTATAGCTCCCCCCGAGCCTACCTCTACCGGGTGCTTCGCAATCTGATCACCGATGACTACCGGCGGCAGCGCCTCCGGGAGCGCTGGAACGAGGCCCGGCAGCACGAGGGGCCGCCCGAGGCGCCGTCGCCCGCCAGCCTGCTCGAGGCCAGCCAGCTCGCGGCCGCGGCCAATCGTGCCATCGCGGCTCTTCCGGAGCGGCGGCGCGATGTCTTCGTCCTGGCTCACCTCCATGGTCTGTCCTATCGCGACGTGGCAGAGGCGCTGGGCATCACCCGCCGGACCGTGGCCAACCACATGACGCTGGCACTCCGGGAGCTTCGAGTCGCCCTGGCGCCCTACCTTCGAGCGGAGGCGGAGAACGGGGAGTGACGCGTACGGCCGCCCCAGGCGAGGTTGGTACCGGGCATTGCGACGTGCGTTAGCTCCAGCAGAGGCGGCTCACCGCCCAGGTTCCCGACGAGGCCCATGATACCGGAAGATCAACTGTTCCGCTCGCTGACCGGGCAGGCAACGCCGGACGAGGAGCGCGCCATCCGTGCCTGGCGGGCGGCATCGCCCGACCACGAGCGGGAGTACCGCGCAGTCCGTCGCCTCCTCACCCTGGTTCGGGGAGCCCGGCCGCTCGCGAACAGCACCCCGCCACCGGTGCTCGATGTGTTGGCCGAGGCCGCCCGCCGGGAGCCCGATCACCACCGCCGTGCCCGGTGGTTCGACCGGTGGTGGGCTCGCGGGTTGGCTGCGGCCGCGCTCGTCCTGCTCGGTGTAGCGATCGCCAGGAGTGCGATGCCCGGTCCGTCATCCCTGGCGACGGGAGTGGACCAGCTGGTTACCGGGCCTACCGAAACCACCACGATCGGGCTCAGCGACGGCACCGTGGTGCGCCTCGGGGCCGGCAGTCAGCTGCGATTCAGCCGGTCCTCCGACGTGAGGGAGGTCCGGCTCACGGGTCGCGCGTTCTTCGCTGTCGCTCATCACGACCGGCTGCCGTTCCGCGTGCTCACCCCGGCTGGGGACGTGACCGTTCTGGGGACACGCTTCGACCTCGAGAGCCGGGAGCGCGACCTCCGGCTGGTCGTGGTCGAGGGGCGGGTGGCGGTGGCGGCGCCCCAGGGCGGTGAGGCGCGGGTGGAGTCCGGCCAGATGAGCCGCGTGATCGATGGCCGCCTCCTGCCGTCGATCCGAACCCCAGACCTTCGCTCGGAGACGCAGTGGGTTGGCCGGTTTCTGGCGTTCCAGAACACCCCGCTCAGCCGGGCGGCGGCGGAGATCGAGCAGATGTACGGCGTCCGGGTGCGGATCCGCGACGCGGCCGTGGCGGAGCGGACGGTGACCACGTGGTTCACGGACCGCAGCCTCGACGAAGTCGTTCGGATCGTGTGCGCGATTGCCGTGACGCGGTGCACCGTGGAGCAGGGTGTGGTGACGATCGATCCAGCCTGACAGGTCCCTTCGGGTGGAGGTCCTCTCAACATGCGCGTTTTCGTTCGGACGGTGGTGGCGTTGGTCCTGGGCGCCTGCCCCATGGCCCTGGCGGAGGCCCAGCAACGCATCGCGGACGCCGGCGGCAAGGAAGCGGCGGCACGCCTGCTGGAGATGCCGGCCCAGCTCGACGTCCGGAACATCACGCTCACCGCGGCGCTCACGCAGCTCTCGGAAGCGTCGGGCGTGGTGGTCGCTTTCAGCCCCACCCTGCTCAACAGCGACCATCGCCGGGTAGACTGCGCCTGTCGTGAGTTGACCGTGTCCCAGGCCCTCGATCGCCTGCTGAGCGGGCTGGGGTTCCGGTACTCCGTGCGGGATGGCCAGGTGATTCTGACGCCCGTCGTTCCGCCCGCGTCGCGTCATGCCGAGCCTGCGGGTCCGGCGCGGACCGAACTCGCCCTGGCCGCCCTGGCCGCACGGCAGCCGCTGCCGCACCTGGAGTTCCGCTCGGCGCCGGCTCCGCAGGAGCCCGTAGTCAGCGGAACAGTGGTCGATCAGGGGACCCAGCAGCCGGTCGCGGACGCCCGCGTGGCCGTGGCGGGGAGCGCGCGGGCGGCCACGACGGATGCCCGGGGGCAGTTCCGGCTCGGCGGCCTCACCGGCCAGGAGGTCACCCTTGAGGTGATCCGAATCGGGTACCGGCGACTGATCCAGACCGTCCGGGTCGGGGCGCTTGACTTGCGGCTGGTGCTGCAGCCGCAGGTGGTCAACCTGGACGAAGTGATCGTGACCGGCACGGCCGGAGGCCAGGAGGTGCGGGCGCTCGGCAACGCGGTGACCAGGGTCGACGTGACCGGGCTGGAGGAGATCGCACCGGCCGTGAATCTCCAGGGGATTCTGGCGACGCGCGTCCCCGGCCTTGCCATCCAGTCGGCCGGGGGGAACGTCGGGGCCGGAGGGGTCTTCCGGATTCGCGGGGCGTCCAGTCTGGCGCTGTCGTCCAACCCCCTGATCTACGTGGATGGAGTACGGGTGGACAACAACAACCAGGCTGGAACCCCCCGGGCCCTCAACGATTGCAAGATCGGAAACGACTGCCGCTTTGCCCCCTCCCGAGTCAACGACCTCAATCCCGATGAAATCGAGTCGATCCAGGTGGTGAAGGGCCCGGCCGCGGCCACGCTCTACGGCACGGAAGCGTCGAACGGCGTGATCCAGATCGTCACCAGGCGAGGCAGCTCCGGGCGACCCACGGTGCAGTTGACCGCAAAGCAGGGGGCGACCTGGATCCACAGCCCCGAGACCGCGTTCCCGCACCCGTACTACCGTTCGTCCACCGGTGAGATCGTCGAGTTCAACGTCCTGGAGTACGGTCGGAAGGTCGGCTTTCCGGTATCCCTCTACGGGGAGTGCCCCCGCCCCTACCGCGAGGAAGGGGGGATGTGCAAGGGCAACGTCTTCAGCACTGGCATGGCGAGCGCAATCGGCGGGTCGGTGAGCGGGGGCGCGGAAACCGTCAAGTATTTCTTCTCGGCCGACTTCGACCGGGATGAGGGGACCGTCAGCTACAACTGGCAGAACCGGCTGTCGGGCCGCGGAAACCTCACCTGGGCCCCCAACGACAAGCTGGGCATCGACGTCGGGATCGGCTACACCCGGAGCAAGACCCGGAGCCAGGCCCCGATGCAGCAGCCGATCACCGCGGCGATCATCTTCGCCTGTTTCTTCCCCGGATGCGAACCAGGCTCGACGGCGCCACTCCGGGCCGACGGTCCCTGGCGCGGCTTTCAGTTCCTCCTTCCCGAGCGGCTGGAGAACGACGCCGAGGCGTATGACGAGCTGGACCGGGCGATGGTCAACGGCACGGCGCGCTACCGTCCGTTCCCGTGGTTCAGCCACCGGTTGACGGTGGGCGGTGACTTCAGCGAGCAGCGCCTCTCGGGCCTGGCCCGGAAACTGGACGGCGCCTGGCGGCTCGGCACGTTCCGGCCAGACGGTCAGCGGGGTCTCTTCAACCGCGGCGTGACCTACGCCAGCGCCGACTACGCGACCACCGCGGCGTTCCGGGTGGGCAGCGGGCTTGGGCTCGAGACCTCCGCCGGTCTCCAGTACTACCGCCGTCGCACGACCGTCCTCTGGTCCCTCGCCGACAATCTGTCGGTGGGTGGCCTGGGGACGTTGAGCGCCGGCTCTGTTCGAACGACGGACGAGGAATACATCGAGAACAAGACGTTCGGGGCCTACGCCCAGCAGCAGCTGTCGTGGAAGAACCGTTTCTTCCTGACGGGCGGCCTCCGGGGAGACGACAACAGCGCTTTCGGCACCGACTTCGACTTTGTGCTGTACCCGAAGCTCGCCGCGTCCTGGGTGGTCAGCGACGAGCCCTTCTTTCAGTCGCTGCCCGGGATCAGCACGCTCAAGCTGCGTGCCGCCTGGGGCAAGGCCGGACAGCAACCGGACGCGTACGTCGCGCTGCAGACCTACCGGCCCTACATCGGCGGTGGCGGCGCCACCGGTCTGACCACGGACAACTTCGGCAATCCGGAGCTCAAGCCGGAAGTGGGCCGCGAGATCGAGGTCGGGTTCGACGCCGGGCTGTTCAACGAACGGGTCGGCGTCGAGTTCACCTACTATCACAAGCGCACCTCGGATGCGATCATTCCGGTTGCCCTTCCCCCGTCCACGGGGTTTGCCGGGACTCGGCTGCTGAACCTGGGTGCCATCGTCAACAAGGGCACCGAGATCGCGCTGAGTGCCACCGCCTACCGGAGCCGGGGGCTCACCGTCGATCTGCGAAGCGCAGTCTCGTTCAACAGCAATGAAGTCGAGTCCCTGGGACCGGGGCGGGCCAGCCTCTTCGCGAGTCAGTTCAATCAGTTCCATGTCCCCGGGTTCCCGGTGGGCGCGTTTTTCGCCCGACGGGTCGTGTCGGCGACGGTGTCGAATGGCGTCGCCAGCAACGTGATGTGCGAGAGTGGGATGCTGATCGAGGGGACCAACCTGTCGCGCGGCGGCGGCGCGCCGGTGCCTTGCGCGCAGGCTCCGGAGGTCTACATGGGCGGGGTCCTGCCCACGTGGCAGGGCGCGAGCAGCATCACGGTGGCGGTGGGAGGGCGCCTGCAGCTCTTCGGACAGGTGGACTACATAGGCGGGCACTATCAGCGGCAGGCCGAGGTGGCATCCGCCAACACGGGCCGGCGAACCAAGGCGTACTTCGAAGGAACGGACCCCATCCTGCTGGGCGCGTTCGCCAACACCTTCGACAGTCGTCTCCAACTCGGCCTGATGAACCTGGGTTTCGCCAGGGTTCGCGACCTGTCGGCGACCTACGCCCTTCCCGATGCCTGGGCCCGGCGGTTCGGCACCAGTCAGATGTCGTTGACCGCGTCGCTTCGCAATCTCTGGTTCCTCTGGCGGAAACAGCCGACCCTGTTCGGGCATCCCTACACCGACCCCGAGGTCCGGTTCAATGGCACCTTCTACGCCGGCGATCCGTCGGGCGGGCTTGCCGGCAACGTTCAGGACGCCTGGCCCATCCCCCGGCGCTTTCTCCTGACGCTGCGCACGACGTTCTAGTGACCGAGCTGGCGACCAGCCGACCGGCCCTTCGCGTGGGCCAAGCTACTGGGGAGGCAGGTGCACGATGATGATGACGGTGCTTCGATCCCGGCGGTCCGGCCTGATCCACCTGGCGCTGCTGAGTTCCGCTGCCATGACCGGAGCCTGCAGCAACCTGCTGGAGGTCGACCTGCCGGGACGGGTCGAATCGTCCAAGCTGAACGATCCGAACCTGGCCAACGCACTGGTCAACGGCGTGGTGATCACCTTCGAATGCGCGTGGACCCACTACGTGGCCGCGACCAACGCGCTCTCCGACCAGTTGCTGCCCACGTCGGCGCAGGGCAACACCAACGTCTGGGGTACCCGCAGCATTCTCTCCAGTAACGTCAACCTCCTGGACACCTGCGATATCCCGACGTCGATCGGAGGATACGCGGCCCTGGTGCCGCTCCAGACGGCCCGAGTCCTTGCCGACAACGCCATCAGCCGCCTGGACAGCTTTGCCGACGCGGCCGTGCCGAACAAGGCGGCCCTGAAGGCGCAGGCCAAGGTCTATGGGGCCTATGCCACGCTGGCGCTGGCCGAGGGCTTCTGTGAGATGGCCTTCGACCAGGGTCCGATTCTGACCCGGGCCCAGGCTACGCAGGAGGCCGAAGCCCGGTTCACCGAGGCGATCGCGCTGGCGAATGCGGCGGCCAGCAGCGACTTCCGGAACATGGCCCTGGTTGGACGCGCCCGCGCCCGGCTGGACCTGGCGAACTTCGCGGGGGCCCGAGCCGATGCCGAGCAGGTCACGGCCGGCTACCAGAAGCAGGCGACCCGGGGCACGACCGACAACCACCGGGTGAACCGCGTGTACGAGATGCAGAACAACCTGCAGAGCCAGATTCTCCGGCATACGTCCGTCGCTCCCGCCTTCCGGAACGTGCAGTGGCAGGGCGTGCCCGATCCCCGGGTCCTGGTCACCAATACCGGGCTCCTGGCGGCGGACGGGCAGACGCCCTTCTGGCGGCACTTCAAGGCCAACAGCAGCACCGACCCGGTGCTCATCGCCTCGCATCGCGAGGCCCGGCTGATCGTGGCAGAGGCCGCGGCCCGGTCGGGGGACCTGGCAACCGCACGCCAGGTCATCAACGCCCTCCACGCCGCGGCACAGATTCCCGGCTATGATCCCGGGGGCACGGCCACCCAGGCCGAAGTGATCGCCCAGGTGATCGAGGAACGGAGCCGGGAGCTGTTCCTGGAAGTGGGAGCCCGGTTCAACGACCACCTCCGGTTCCGGGGGACCCCATGGAATATCCCCTTCCGGGGCGAGCCCGGGTCCGTGCATCCCAACGGCGTCGACCAGCGTGGTCAGCAGTACGGCACGACGACCTGTATCCCGCTCGCGGCCGCCGAGCTGAGCGGCCGCTGACGAGGCCGGTGACCGGCCCCCCGATCGGACGCGCAGGGGTGCGTCGCCCTACCTCGCCCTGGGCACGCAGCTCCCGGCCGAGGGCCCGGGCGGGCACGGCAGCGCTCGTCGCCCTCCTGGCCGCGCTGGTG
>CAZFSA010000038.1:0-33593 GCA_964521535.1 uncultured Gemmatimonas sp. | reverse complement strand
GGGTCGCCGCCGGCCGAGAAGGCCCGGGCCTCCAGCCGGAGGCGCTGCCCGGCGATGGCGGATCGGACCGGCGGCGAGATGCTGAGGCTGGCGGCCGGCCCCGGCACCATGGTGACGGTCACGACCTCGCGGACCGGGCGCGTGCCGACGACGAACGCCGTGACCAGCACCGGGAACGAGCCGGTCGCGCCGGACCGGACCAGCCCGTCGGGGTCGACCTCGGCCTCGAACCGCCCCCCCTGGCCGGCGAAGACCACGCGGGCATTGGGCACCGGGCGGCCGAGGGAGTCGAGGGCGGTGGCCCGGAGCCGCAGGGTATCCTGCGCCACCATGGTGACCTGGGGCCCTGGATGCACGACGAGCCGGGCAATCGGGCTGGGGGGCGGCGTCTGCTGAAGCGCCGCCAGGAGAACCGGAATCAGCATGTTGCGGCCTCAGCTGGTGGGAGGAATGAACCCGGTCGATCCCTCGACCCAGGACCGGAAGTAGGCGGCGTCCTCGATCGGCTCCGCCTCGCGGGCCACGCGGAGGGGCCGGAAGGTGTCGACCATCACGGCCAGCTCGTCGGTCCGCTTGGCGCCGATGCTGGCTTCGGCCCGACCCGGATGTGGTCCGTGGGGGATCCCGTCGGGGTGGAGGGTGATGCTTCCGTACTCGATCCCCTTGCGGCTCATGAATTCGCTGCTGGCGTAGTACAGGACCTCGTCCGAGTCGACGTTACTGTGGTTGTACGGCGCCGGAACGGCCTGCGGATGGAAGTCGTAGGGCCGGGGGCAGAAGGAGCAGACCACGAACCCGTCGCCCTGGAAGGTCTGATGGATCGGGGGCGGCAGGTGAATCGTCCCCACGATCGGCTCGAAGTCGTGGATGTTGAAGGCCCAGGGATAGAACATGCCGTCCCATCCCACCACGTCCAGCGGGTGATGATCGAGCAGGTACTCGTGGAGGGCATGGTGCTGCTTGATGACGATCGGGAACTCGCCCCGCTCGTCGTGGGTCACCAGCTCGGCCGGCGGCCGGAAGTCCCGCTCGCTGTAGGGCGCCCCCTCGACGATCTGCCCGTAGTGATTGCGATACCGGGTGGGCGTCCGGATGTAGCCCCGGCTCTCGATCACGAGCAGGCGATGCGGCACCGGGTCCATCCGGTATCGGTGGAGGATGTGCCGATGGATCACCAGATAGTCCCCCTGGCGGTACGGCAGCTCGCCGAACTGGCTCTCCAGCACGCCGCTGCCCTCCCCGACGTACACCACCTCGTCGGCCTGGGCGTTGCGGTAGAAGTGGCGGTCGGCCACCGTGGGCCGCGCGAACAGCAGGGCGACGTCGTCGTTGAACAGGAGGGGGGTGCGGTCGAGCGTCGGGCTGCCACCCTCGGGCAAGCGGCCGGTGAGGAAATGCCGGTGCTTGAGGACCGGGTCGGGCTCGCTCTGGTACGCGGTTCCCCGCAGTCGGCGCACGTTCAGGACGGTGGTCGGCGGGTGCACGTGATACAGCAGG
The DNA here is from genome assembly GCA_964521535.1 of uncultured Gemmatimonas sp. Taxonomy (GTDB): domain Bacteria; phylum Gemmatimonadota; class Gemmatimonadetes; order Gemmatimonadales; family GWC2-71-9; genus SHZU01. The sequence continues at coordinate 32,096 of CAZFSA010000038.1, read as the reverse complement.
GAGGCCGGTCCGGTGAAGCCCTCGTTTCCCATCAGCTGTTCGCTGTAGAGTCCGCCGTCGGGGCGGCGGAAGACCGTGTGGCGCTTGCGGGGGATGTTGCCGAGTCGGTAGTAGATGGGCATGGACGATTGGGACCGTGGGAAGAGCGGTGACGCCGGGGCGGGCGGCGGCCGGCCGCCCGGGCCGGCCTACAGATTGCCGCGGAGTGCCTGCTCCCGCTCGATCGACTCGAACAGCGCCTTGAAGTTGCCCTTGCCAAAGCTCTTGGCGCCCTTGCGCTGGATGATTTCGTAGAACAGGGTGGGCCGATCCTGCACCGGCTTGGTGAAGATCTGCAGCAGATAGCCCTCGTCGTCGCGGTCCACCAGGATGCCGAGGTCCCGAAGGGCGGCCAGTTCCTCGTCGATGGTACCCACCCGTTCGAGCACCGTATCGTAGTAGGACCGGGGGACCGTCAGGAACTCCACGCCACGATCCCGCAGCGCGGTCACGGTCGCGAGGATGTCATTGGTGGCCAGGGCAACGTGCTGGACCCCGGGGCCCCGGTAGAAGTCGAGATACTCCTCGATCTGGGACTTCTTCTTTCCCTGGGCCGGCTCGTTGATCGGGAACTTGATCCGCCCGTTGCCGTTCGACATGACCTTCGACATCAGGGCCGAGTATTCGGTACTGATGTCCTTGTCGTCGAAGGACAGCAGGTTGAAGAAACCGAGCACCTTCTCGTAGAACCCGACCCAGTAGTTCATCTTCCCAAGTTCCACGTTGCCGACACAGTGGTCGACGTGCAACAGACCGGTAGGCTCGGGCTGGAACCTGGGCTGCACCGGGACGAACCCCGGCATGAAGAGGCCCTGGTATCCGCGGCGCTCGACGATGGAATGGATGGTGTCGCCATAGGTCCGGATCGCCGCGATCACGACCTCGCCGTGTTGGTCGCGCAGCACCTCCGGCTCCCGGGCCGGCTCGGCGCCGCGCTCGATGGCCCGGGCGAAGGCCTGCCGGGCGTCGTCGACCCAGAAGGCGATGTCGCGGACCCCGTCGCCGTGCTGCTGGATGTGAGCCGCCAGCTCGCCCTCGGGCCCGAGCGGGGTGGTAAGCACGAAGCGGAGCTTGTTCTGCACCATCAGATAGCTGGCGCGGTCCCGGACCCCGGTTTCGGGGCCGCGATACCCGACCAGGTGGAAGCCGAAGGCCGCGCGGTAGTAGAGCGAGGCCTGCTTGGCGTTCCCGACCAGGAATTCGACGTAATCGGTGCCGTTGATCGGGAAGGTGTCGGTGCCGGGGGCTTCCGGAAGCGCTTGGGTGGCCATGAGTTGCCTCTGAACCGCTGACCTCGGGAATAATAGGAGCGTCGTGCTCGCCGGGCGAGGGCCGGAGGGCAGCCCCTCGCCAGTGCGCCCGGCAGGAGTCGAACCTGCGACCCTCGGCTTAGAAGGCCGATGCTCTATCCAGCTGAGCTACGGGCGCCGGCCTGCAATTTCGACCGGGCGGCGCCATGGCGTCAAACTCGGGCCCGGCTTGACGCCGGGGCTCCCGCCCCTGAACACTTTGAGGGATGGACCCGATCCAGGTGTTGGTGGAGCGCGAGGCGGCGATCCTCCAGGCGGCGATCACCAGCGGTCTCGCCGTCCTGTTCTGGCTGCTCTACCGCCGCTATCGTCGGGCCTCCTACCTCTGGTGGGGCGGCGCCTGGCTCTGCTACACGGTTCGGGTCATCCTGATGATCGTCTTTCTGGGCAGCCGGGGTCAGGGGTGGCTGTACCTCCATCAGGTCGTGACCGGGTGGACCGCCATCGGCCTGCTGGGCGCCGCCCTGAGCTTCGAGCGGCACACGCCGTTCGGGCCCGGGTACCTGCTGGGGGGGCTCTTCCCGGTCGCCTGGGCATACGTCACGATCTATCTCCTCGACAGCGTCCTGCTTGCGGCGTCGCTGACGGTGGTTCTGATCAGTGCCGCCACGATCTGGACCGGCCTGGTCTTTCTTCGCTTCCGCCGGCGCACCGGCTCGGTCAGCGCGGGCTTCGTGGGGGGTACCTTCCTCATCTGGGGGCTGCACCACCTCGACTATCCCCTGCTACGGGCCCAAGGTCTTCTCGCGCCGTGGAGTTACTACATCGACATCGTGCTGATCTTGGCGGTGGGCGTGGGGGTGTTACTGCTGGTCATGGAGGAATTGCAGCGCGGGCTCCAGACCCTGGCCCAACTCTCGGGCGAGTTGCAGCGGGCCGATCGGGACGACCGGACACCGGCGCTGCTTGAACGAGCGCTCGGCCTGGCGGGCGTCACGGGCAGCGCGCTCTGGACGCCGGACCCGGCGCCCGACGGCCGGGTGTCCCACGCCATCGGGGCCTGCCGGCGCTGGCATGGCGGGCAGCCGCGCGGGGAGCTTCGCGAGGCAGTTCGGGCGGCGATGGCGACGGGGCGGCCGATCCTGCTCCATGACCGGGCGCTGCCGGTAGGGGACGATCCCAATCCGCTCCCCTTCGCGGGCGCGCTCCCGGTAACCCGGGATCGGATGCCCTGCGGGGTGGTGGTGATCACGGGTCCGGCGAGCGTCCCGTTCACGGCGCTCGACCGGGACTATCTCCTGGCGCTGGGCCAACAGATTGGCGCGGCGCTGGAGCACGCGGAGCTCAACCGGCGGCTTCGGGATCGCACGGCGGAACTGGAGCGGCTGTCGCTCCGGTTGATTCGCCAGCATGAGGATCAGCGGCGGCGGCTGGCCCGGGAGCTCCATGACGAGACTGCTCAGGTGTTTTCGGCGATGAAGCTCCAGCTGGGCCTCCTGGGCGAGGCCGCCCAGGACACGCAGGCGCGCCTTCGACCGCTCCGTGCGTTGGTCGACGCCGGGATGGAGAGCATTCGACGGGTAGCTGAGGACCTGCGCCCTCCGCTCCTCGACGACCTCGGCCTGGGTCCGGCCCTCCAGGCGCTGGTATCGGATTTCCGGGAACGGAGTACGGTCGACGCCACGTTCGAGTGCACGGCGGCGCTCCCGCGCCTCGCTGATGAGGCCGAGTTGGCGCTGTTCCGCACCCTGCAGGAAGCATTGGCCAATGTGGCTCGCCACGCGGACGCCCGGGCGGTCCAGGTGACCCTCGGGCCGGACCCCGACGGGATTCGGCTCGTGGTGACCGACGACGGCCGTGGCTTCGACCCGGACCGACGGCCTGAGGCGGGTCGGATGGGCCTGGTCGGGATGCAGGAACGCCTGGCGGCGGTTGGGGGCACGCTTCGAGTCGCCGGTGCGATGGGCCGGGGCGTCCGAGTGGAGGCCGTGCTGCCGCACCCAGCGGAGGGATGATGGCGCCAATCAGGGTCGTGCTCGCCGACGATCACCAACTGGTTCGCGAAGGCATCCGCCAGGTGCTGCTGGCCGCCGGTGGAGAGTTCGCCATCGTGGGCGAGGCCGGGAACGGCGTCGAGGTCTTGCGACTGGCCGAGCGGTTGGCGCCTGACGTCCTGGTGCTGGACATATCCCTGCCTGGGCGCTCTGGAATCGAGGTGGCGCAGTTGCTCCAGGCGGCTGCCCCCGGAGTCCGGATCCTGATGCTAAGCGTTCACGATCATGGCCAGTACGTGGTGGAGAGCGTGCGGGCGGGCGCCCGGGGGTACCTTCGGAAGGATACCGAGCCAGCGGAGTTGCGCCGTGCGATTCGCGCGGTTGCGAAGGGGGAGTCCTTCTTCAGTCCTGCGGCCGCCGGGCACCTGAGTGCGGCGGTTCGGGGGGACGCCCCATCACCGAGCCGGGACCGGCGCCTGGGGGTCCTGACCAGGCGGGAGCGCCAAGTCCTGAACGGGATTGTGGCCGGTTCGACCAACCGTCAGATCGCGGCCGAGCTGGGGCTCAGCTCCCGGACGGTGGAGTCGTATCGCGAGAGCCTGATGCGGAAGCTTGGGGTGTACACGGTGGCGGGGCTGACCCGCCTGGTGCTAGAGGCTGAGGCGCCACCTCCGTAGTTCTACGCACGCGATCCCGTAGGGTTCCGCTGACGGGTGATAACCGGGCCGCCTATCGTGGATCGTTCGTCGCCGGTCCTCGACTGGCACTGCGAGCTCCCTCGATCCGCGACGCCCCCATGCTTCCGGTCCTCCGACTGCTCTCATTCTGGGTACTGCTCGCGCTGACACCCCGCGCGGCATTGGTGGCTCAGGACCCCGTTGGCTTGACCGGCGCCGACACCGGCCGGGTCCGGGGGCTCGACCCTGTCAACGTGACTGCCACTCGCACGCCCCAGGTCGGATTCCAGACGCCGGCCCCGGTTACGGTCATCGACTCGGCGACGGCTCGTCGTCAGGCAGCCTACTCGGCCGCGGACCTCTTCCGTCTGGCCCCGGGAGTCGACCTTGCCGGGACGGGCTCCAATCAGCACCGGCTGGCCATTCGGGGGCAGCGGGGGCAGCGGATCCTGCTGATGGAGAACGGGATCCGTCTGAACAACGCCCGCCGCCAGCAGGACTTTGGAGAACTGCCCGCGCTGGTGGATGTCGAAGCCATCGAGCGGGCCGAGGTGGTGCGCGGACCGGCCTCGGTGCTCTATGGCACCGATGCGATTGGGGGAGTGCTCAACCTGATTGGGGCGTCGGCCCCGCTCGACGGCGTACGCCGGATCGCGGGCGAGCTGGGCTATCGCTATAGCAGCCATGATCGTCAGGCGCGACCGACCGGTGCCGTGATGGGGCGGCTGGGGAGGCTCGGGTTTCGGGCAAGCGCGACCTATCGGGACACCGAGGCCTACTCGGCCCCCGCGGGGACATTCGGTGGGATCCGGCTGTCCGGGCCGGTCCGGGTTCACGACACCGGGGTTCAGGACGCGAACTACGTGGCGGAGATCGCCGCCCCGCTGGGTCGCGGGCAGCGGGTCGCGGCGCGACTGGCGCGCTACGACGCCCGGCGCGCGGGCTTCGGGTACGTGTCGGGGGAGGATCTCGGCGTGCCGAACGCGCCGCTGATCCGGATCCGCTACCCCTGGCAGCGCTTCGAGCAGCTGTCGCTCCGGTACGGCGCGTCGTCGGTCGGGATGCTCGTGGCGGACCGTCTCGACGTGACTGGCTACGTGCAGAGCAACGCCCGCCAGTTCACCCTCGACGTGTTCGCGCCGTTGGGGCCCGGTGCTCCGCCTGGGGCCGGCGTGTCGTCGATTTCCAGGAACTACACGGACCTCGATACCTGGGGGATCCGGGTCGAGGCGGCCAAGGTGGTCGGCGGGCACCATGTGGTGACGTATGGTGTCGACTACTTCACCGACGTCTCCTTCAACACCGATTCGACCCGCACGACGGTCACCGGCCTGGGGCCGCCGCAGACACGGACGAGCAGCACGCCCTCGGTCCCGAACGCCACCTTCCGGAGCGGCGGCGCCTTCGTGCAGGCGGCGCTCCAGCTGGCGCCGCGGCTCGGGGTGACCCTTGGGGGCCGGGTGCAGGACGTGCGGGCCGGGACCCGGTTCACGCCAGGTCTCACGGCCGCCCCGGTATCGAGCGTTGACCAAACGATGGTCGGCACGGCCAACCTCCGGTTCGAGGTCACCAGACACCTGGCCGTTGTCGGGAGCGTAGGGCGCGGCTTCCGATCGCCGAACCTGGTGGAGCGCTTCTTCGATGGGCCGACCCCTGAGGGATCCGGGTACCAGATCCGGAACCCCGCCCTCGAGCCGGAGACCAGCGTCAGCGTCGATGTTGGCGCCAAGTACCGCTCCGGTGCGTTGTACTTGGAGGCGTTCTACTACCGCAACACCATCACCAACGGGATCCGGATCGCCCCGACGGGCGAACGGGTGGGTCCCTTCCCGGCCTTTCGCAATGTCAACCTGGATCGCTTGCGGGAACAGGGACTTGAGGCCCTGGTCGCGGTTCAGCTGGCAAGTGGCGTGGGGCTTCGTGCGGGGTACTCCCACTACGGGTCCGAGGACGCCCTGCAGCCCGAGAATCCGGTGGGGGACACCTTCTCGAGCAAGCTCACCGGGGAACTCGGGTATGACGATCCGGCCGATCGCTTCTGGCTCCGTTACTGGGTGCGGTACAATGGCGTGCGGAAGGACGTGGACCTGGGCTCCAACATACTGGGGCCGGTGCTCCCGGCCTTCGCCGTGCAGGGCGCGGGCGCGGGCGCTCGTCTCTTCCGTCATGGCCGGCTGACTCATTCCGTCACGGTCAACCTCGACAATCTCGGGAACCGACTCTACGCGGAGTTCCCGAACGCGGCGTTCTTCCGCCCGGAGCCGGGCCGGAGCGTGGCCGTGACCTACCGCCTCGCCTTCTGATGGTCGGAGGCGCCCGTGGTGCGGTGCACTTCCTTCCGATCGTTACCAGCGTCGCGGCGATCGCGTTCGCCCTAGCGCTGGCTCGGCGGTTCCGACGACGGGGAGGAATCCATCTTGCCTGGTGGTGCGCGGGAATGGCGCTCTACGGCGTCGGGACGATAACGGAATCGGCAACCACCCTGCTGGGCTGGCGCGAATCGCTATTCCGGGCGTGGTACATCTCGGGGGCGCTGCTGGGCGGTGCGCCACTGGCGCAGGGCACGGCCTACCTCATGCTCTCCCGGCGCACGGCGCACCTCCTGACCGGGCTCCTGCTGGTGGCGGTGGCAGTGGGGGCCGTGGCGGTGTTCCTGTCGCCGATTCGCTACGAATCGGTAGAGACTTATCGCCTCTCCGGGCGGGTGTTGGAGTGGACGTGGGTGCGCCGGGTGAGCCCGTTCATCAACCTGTATGCCCTGACGATCCTCGCGGGCGGCGCCGTGGTCTCGGCCCTGCGATTTCGGCGGCGCACGGAGACCCGCCACCGGTATCTGGGAAACGTGGCCATCGCGGTGGGGGCGGTGCTGCCGGGGATCGGCGGTACCTTCACCCGATTGGGGCACGTGGAGGTACTGTACGTCACCGAGCTTCTCGGGCTGGCGCTGATCTGGGGTGGCTACCGGCTCAACACCGAAGGCCGGGTGGTCGGGCAACGCGCGATGCCCGTGCGGGCCGGACCCGCGAACGAGTCAGTTCCACAGAACCACATGGAGCTCCCCCGGTCCATGAACCCCTACCACTAGCCGCCCCTCGATGTCCCCGGTACGGCTCGGACCCGAGATCAACCACGCGGCGCTGGTCTCCTCGCTGGCGAGTTGGTGGGCGACCCACCGAAGACCATCGCCCAGCGAGGCGACCACCGCCCTCCGCTCCACCACGGCCACGTGGATAGGCGGGAGCACGCTCGGCAATCGTCCACCACCGGCGCGAGCCAGGGCCAGCAGGCTTCCGGACTCGGCGACGGCCAGGTCCACGCCAGTGAGCCCCACGGCAACCTCGGCCGCCTCGGCGCGCTCGGGCCGGCGGACGACCCGGACGCCGAGGGATTCGATCGCCGCTGCGGTCCGATCGGGGTCCAGTGGGCCTGCCATCCGCTCCGGCACCCAGACCACACCGCCCGGTGGCGCCAGGGTGGCTGTCGTCCTGGCCAGGGCTGCGAGGTCGGCCACGTCGTGCCACCGGACACCCAACGCGAGGCACCGGTCCCGCAGGAGGACGACTGGATCGCCGGGGGACGCGTCCCCTGGCGGAGCGGGCGGCGCCGGCCGCTCCGGATGGTGGCCGGACACCGCGCGGAGCGCCGCACGCACCCGGGCCAGAATGCGATCCCGACTCACCGGCGATCCTGAAGCCGGTCACGCAGCGGCCGGGCGGCGAACCGGGGCAGGGCGCGGTCCCGGGCCCACGCCCTGGCGGGTCCGGGGAGGGCGGTGAGCGTCGGCCCGAGGAGCCGCTGTGCCCAGTAGGCGGCGCGGCCGGCCAGCCGAAAGGTTGTCGGCGAGGCCATGATTCGAGCGGCGAGCCGAACCCCGGCGGCGGCGATCGGGTGGGCCGGGCGTCCGATCCGCTCGGCCACCTGCGCGCGGAGGTGCACCAGAAGGCGCGGGATGTCGATCTTGACCGGACAGGCATCCCGACAGGCGCCGCAGAGCGATGAGGCAAACGGGAGGGCGGCCGCGCGGCGGGCCCCGATCAACTGTGGGGTGAGGACCGCTCCGATCGGCCCCTGGTAGACCCATCCATAGGCATGGCCACCGGCGCGCCGGTAGACCGGACACACGGCGAGGCAGGCCGCGCAGCGGATGCAGAGCAGCGATTCCCGGGCCTCGGGGTCGGCGAGGATCCGGGTTCGACCGTTGTCGAGCAGCACGAGGTGGAACTCGTCGGGCCCATCGGGCTCGCCGGGCCGGCGGGGCCCCTGCAGCAGGCTCACATAGCTCGACATCCGCTGGCCGGTGGCGCTCCGGGGCAGGAGGGTGAGCAGCGGATCGAGGTCGGCGAACGTCGGGATCACCTTCTCGATGCCCATGACGGCCACGTGAAGCCGCGGGAGCGAGGTGGTGAGGCGGGCGTTGCCCTCGTTCTCCACGATCACCAGGGTGCCGGTTTCGGCCACCGCAAAGTTGGCTCCGGTGATTCCCATCCCTGCCGAGAGGAACCGCTGGCGGAGGGCGCGACGGGCCTGCCTGGTGAGCAGCTCCGGATCGTCGCTGCGAGGTTCGCCCAGCTCGCGATGGAAGAGGTCGCCGACCCGGTCGCGGGTCCAGTGAATGGCGGGCGCGAGGAAGTGAGAGGGGGTTTCCCGAGCGAGCTGAATGATGAACTCGCCCAGGTCGGTCTCGACCGGGATCACGCCCGCCGCTTCCAGCGCCTGGTTGAGGCCGATTTCCTCGGTGGCCATGGACTTGCTCTTGACGGCCAGGGTGACCCCACGCCGCCTCGCCAGGTCCGTGATGTAGCGACAGGCGGCAGCGGCGTCCTCGGCCCAGTAGACCTGGCCACCGTTGGCCCGCACCCGGTCCTCGAGTCGCTCCAGATGGCGGTCCAGCTGTTCGATTGCCTGCCAGCGGACCGCCCGCGCCCGATCGCGAAGGCTCTCCCAGTCGCCGCGTTCCTCCCGCGCCGCAAGGCGCGCGGCCTCGAACCGCCCGGTTGCCCCGGCCAGGGCCGCCTGAAGGCGCGGCTCCGCCAGGGCGGCGCGGGCAGTCTCGTGGAATCGATCGCTTCGCGGCTCCATGTCAGCGCTCGGGCTCCGTGGCCAGGACCTCTGCGAGGTGCAGGGTCCGCACCGCCCTGCCCTGGCGCTCGAGCACGCCGCGGATCTGGAGCAGACAGGACGGGTCGCAGGAGACAACCGCCTCGGCTCCGGTGGCAGCGATCGCGTCAACCTTGGCCCGGCCCATCGAGGCGGAGATCCCGTCGAAGGTGACCGCGAAGCTGCCCCCGAACCCGCAGCACCGTTCCGCCCCCTCCATCTCCCGGACCGCACACCCGGCGACCCGCCCGAGGAGCTGCCGCGGCTCGTCCCGAATACCGAGCTCGCGGAGCGAATGGCAGCCGTCATGAAGGGTCACGGCGCCATCGAACCGGGCGCCGAGGTCGGTGCGGCCGAGCACGCGAACCAGGAACTCGCTAAACTCGAAGGTCCGACCGGCGAGCGCCCGAACACCGTCGCTGGCCGGGTCCCCGGGCGGAAAGAGCTCGGCGTAGTGCAGCCGAATCATGGCAGCGCAGGAACCGGAGGGAACCACCACGGCGTCGAATCCGTCGAGCACCCGCAACGTGGCCCGTGCGAGATGGCGTGCCTCGTCCCGGTAGCCCGCGTTGAAGAACGGCTGGCCGCAACAGGTCTGGCCCGGTGGAAAGACGGCGGGGGTGTCGCAGCGCTCCAGCACGCGGAGCGCCGCCAGGCCCACTTCGGGAGCCAGCTGGTCCACCACGCAGGTGGCAAACAGGGCGACAGGCATGGGATCCGACTGCAGGGGTGCGGAATAATGAACGGCCGATGACCGCCGTGCCAGGGAACCGGACTGGCCGGAGGTGGGCCGATCGGGCATGGCAGGCTGCGCGCGGGGCGTCCTGGGCGGTGCTCGGCTGGATCGGAGCTGCGGCGCTGGGGCTCGATAGCGTCCTTGGGATCGGTGGGCCGGACCTGATCGTCCCGTTGGCTCTGGGCGGCGGCCTGATCGGGTGGCTCGGCGCCATCCGATGGCTGGAGTGGGCAGCGCTCGGGGTGGTCGGGGCGCTGCTGCTGGTGTCGTTCGTCCCGCTGCGCGGTGCGATTGGTCGCCTGGTGCGGGAGGACCCGTTGCCGGCGGGCGCGGATGCGGTGCTGGTGCTCGCTGGCTCGCTGTCGGCGGACGGCCGGATCGGGCCGCAGGCGGTGGACCGGCTGATCGAGGGCATCCGCCTGGTCCGGCGGGGCGCAGCGCCGCGGCTGGTGGTGAGCCGACTCGCGATCCCGCACGGGGCCGACACCGTGACCTCGGACGGGGACGTGGCCTACCTCCTGGAGGCCGCTGGGCTGGAGGTGGAGCTGTACACCCTGGCCCCGGTCGGGACCACTCGACTGGAAGCGGAACGGCTCAGGGAACTGGCGGCCCCCCGGGCCTGGCGTCGGGTCGTGGTCGTCACCTCCCCCTTGCACACCCGGCGCGCGTGCGCGGCCGTGGAGCGCCTGGGCTTCGAGGTCGCCTGCCGGCCGAGTCCGGACCGCACAGTGGCGCTGAGATCGCTTCCCCGCCCTCGCGACCGGATCCGGGCGGCCGCCGGCTGGCTCTATGAGACCCTCGCCTGGGCCCGATACCGCTGGCGGGGCTGGGTGTAGGGGGCCCCGCGTTGCGCGGTCGGCAGCCGATCGGTCTGGCGATCCGGGCGGCACCGCGCCAACTTGACCGGTCCCCTTGCCCGGAGCCGCCGTGACCTCGTTTCGCCTGCCGGCCTTCCTCACCCTCGCGCTGCTGGCCTCGTGCCAGAAGGCGCCCCCCGCGACCCGCACCCTGAGCGACCCTGTCCGCGCGGCGCCTGGCCAGCTGCGGGTGCTGGTGTATCACGATATGGAGGGGCTGGCGGGGCAGTCCGATCCGAGCACGTTCCGGTTCAATCATCCCGAGGCCTATCGGCTGGGACAGGAGCTGCTGGCGGCCGACCTCAACGCCGTGATCGATGGCCTGTTCGCGGGCGGCGCCACCGCGGTCCACGTGGTGGACGCCCATGGAAGCGGCAATCCGGAGCCCGACGTGCGCCGCGAGTTGCTGGATCCAAGGGCCCAGCAGGTGTTCCGGACCCAGCCGTTCCAGCAGTACGTGGACCTGGTGGAGCCCGACCGCTACGAGGCCGTGGTCGCGGTGGGGATGCACGCCAAGACCGGGAGCCGGGGCTTCGCTTCGCACACCTATACCCTCGGGATGGACATTCTCCTCAATGGGGAATCGATCACCGAGTCGGAGCTGGTGGCGTTCTCGTGGGGCCGCGTCGGGGTCCCGATGATCATGGTGACGGGCGACGACCGGCTCCAGGCGGACCTGGCCACGATGCCCTGGCTTTCCTACGTGGTGACGAAGCGGGCCCTCGCGGCCGACTCGGCCGACCCCCGACCGGTGCCCGAGGTGCACGCCGAGATGCGAGCTGCCGCCGAGCGGGCACTTAGGGCCAGGGACAGCGCGCGGGTGATGACCGTGGTGACGCCGGTCCGGGCGGCCCTCCGGGTGGTTCCACCGGCCGATCTCTCGCTGCTCGACAAGGTCCCCGGCCTCGACTACCGCGATCAGCAGGTCGAGTTCACCGCTCCCGATCTGGCGACGGCCTACGACGGCATCGTCGCCCTGATCGGCGTGGCGCGGCAGGCCTATTCCCGGCTGCTGATCGAGACCGTGCGGCGGCAACCGGAAGGCGAGCGGGTCATGCTGGAGTATTCGGATGTCCTGTTCCGCCGCTGGATGGACGTGGAGTCGGGCCGCTGGACGCCGATCCCTCCGGCGCCTCCGCCGGCCGACCGGCGATACCACGGGGCGAACTGAGGGCGGTCGGAACAGTCGGGGCGCCGGGATTTGAACCCGGGACCTCCTGCGCCCAAGGCAAGCCAGAAAGTACACTGAATTCCACAAGTTGTTGAACCTACGCGCTGTCCTGGGCATCGGCGTGCCGGTTCAACCGGGCTAACGGCGACGAGATTGCGACAAACTCACAGCACAACTCACAACACTTTCCGCGGCCGTCGGAGGGGTGGCACTTTTCCCTCGGGCGTTTCCATGATGCATTCGCCCCTCACTTCATCTTGCCAGGGCGCGGGATAATCACTGCGCCAATGACCCCCGGAATCCGAAGGAGGCCGTTGCGAAGCTCACCGTGAGATTCCACCCGCCCCGAGTTGTCCCAGACGAAGGGAATGAGGGCGTTGAACGGCGACGACCCCGCCAGGTAAAGGCCCGCATCCGCGGCAATCTCCTCGATGACCGAGGCGAACTCGCTCTCCTGCCCCTTGTAGATGAATCTCGCCTCGACAATGAGCTTGAGCGACGGGATGGCCAGATCAGCCCGCGGATGCTTGTGGCCAAGAGACCGCAGGTACTCCTCGTTTTCGAGGTCAGGGAAAATTGGAGCGAGAATCGCCCAGAGCAGGTTCTGAACGTGGTATTCATTCGCGATCTCCCACCTAACCGGCTGCGCATTCCGCTTCCGCGCCTTCTCTTCCCAGGTCCAAAGCCGCAAGCCGTGACTCACCTCGGAGAGCAGCTCAACAACCTGGGCTGAAGTTGCCCTGCCACGAATGGCCCGTGGGGCGGCCCGGAGAAGCCAACGGAGCGCGGCCAAATGAACCGCCGCTCGGGCCGGCCCGAGCTCCTGACCAGGATTGGTTTCGAAGATGGACCGCAGTCCGACCGTTTCGACGTCCTCGTCTATCTGGAGGACCCCTCGACCCGCGAGCGCCACGGCCAGCGCTGCGACGCGAACGCCGGAAGCGCTTCGATGGCTGTGCTCCGTTGACGCGACCACCCGCGCCGCGTCGATGAGGGCGGCCTCCCAATCGGCGTTTGCGCAAAGCCTTCCCGCCTGTTCCAGCATTCCATCCAGCCAGGTACACAGCTTGTCGCGATCGTTCCCCGCCGGCAGGCTCGCCAGGGCGAGGGCGATGCCAAGCAGCCCGATACCGTCCGCCTCAAGAGTCGGCGGCCGGCCATGCACGAACCACCTTCGATTCGATAGCCAAACAAGCCCCTCCACAAGCCTTTCTCGCTCCTTGGACTGCTCCCGCAGAGCAGTCGCCGAGTAACCAAGGAGTGCGACGTGCTTGTAGGTGAACGCTGCACCTTGAAGGGCTGCGGCTTCGACGGCCAGAGCCGATAGTTGTGGCGCCGGGTGTTCGACTGGGTCTATCCAGTAGACGAACGCTCGAACATGCGGCTCCAGCACGGAGATGTCACCGACGAGGCTCGACAGCTGATGGAACACCGCCCCAAGCAGCGGCCCCTCCGTCCTGCCGCTGGATGCTACAGGAACCATGGCGTTCGTCCGATCTGACCGAGAGTTATGGTATCGGTGTCCCACCCAGGAAGACCTTCCAGGCTTCGCATCTGCTGAGCAATCAGATCCGAGTAGACGATGGTGATCGGGAGTCTAGCCGGGAAGAAGGAACGCCACGAGTGGCAGGCGAAAGTGAAGGCCTGCCGGGCCAAATAGGTGAGATCGGAGAACGTTGATCCTTCATGGAGACGGAGGAGGACCGGCTGAGGCGTTCCGTCGCTTGGTTTCTTCACCTCTCGGGCGCCTACGAGTGCGAGGAGCAACTCGTGATCGTTGAGGTGCAGACAGAGTCCGCGCTGGGGAGCGAAGACTCCCTTGAGGCCGCCGATTGCTCGAACACCCTTCTGCGCGGGATCAAAGATCCGGTACCCGTGCGACTCCGCAAAGTGAAGAAATGCGTACTGGACAGCCGTATGGCCAATACTCCCCACGACCTGCGCCAGCCTTTCAACCTGTTCATATCGGAACGGTTTGAAGGCGTGGAAGATCAGGCGAACGGCGTCGCCGGCCTTCCAGTTTTGCTCCGCCCGTACGACCTCGACAGCCCGTTTCACCGCCTCCAGGAGCGCATCCACGTACGCGTCGTACGGAACCGCGAGCGTGCGGTTCTCCAGCAAGTAGTTGCCGTCCGCCGAGAAAACCGTCGTGATTCCGACAAGCCGCTCGTTGGCCCCGAATCGACTATGCTGAACCGTATGGCTGCCCAGGCCAATCACCAGCTCGCGGGCAACGGTTGGCTGGGCCTTCAGGAGCCAGGGAATTCCACGCATCTTCGCGTAGCTCGCGAGGCCGATGTTGTTCATGGCGTATCCGAGCTGGCTCTGCGGTAGACTCATCGTCTCGATTTCGACGGCCTGTACCGGAACGTCCCGTTTGAGAAACAGTGCCTTGCTCGCCAGGTACGGATTCTCGCTCGATGTCAGCAGGTGGAAGGCGTCTTGGGTTTGAACCAGCGCCAGGTCCCATGGGTACGTTCCTCTCGGCGGCTTCCTGAAGTGCCCGGCGACATGCCGCCTCATACGAGCGGGCGCCAGCGCCAGCGGCTGTGAATGTCGTGGTCTTAGCGTGCTGGAAATCATATCGGCGCACGAACCCCTTCTCGTAAGCACCGCCCTTGCCATCACTGCCCCCAGGAATCCCTTCGAGAAATCGGGCCACCCATTGCTCGACCTGGCCCTGGTTAGCGTCCTGGCAGACGATTGCGATGTTCGGAGCCTTCGGCGAAAAGGTCCGTCGGTCGTACGGGCCGTGGAGGTCGAGCCCGCGTTGGTTCCAGGTATCCGTCCGAGTGCCGCTAGGGTCGAAGACGAGATCAGGCTTTGCGATGATTTCGGCTCGTGGGAACCAGACAGATTCTGCCTGGCCGCTCGAAAGAAGCTGCCCGATGGTGAACGGCACGCCGGGTGCCAGGTGCAGCTCGCGGTCGCGAAGAAAGTCGAACAGCTGGCGAATTCGCTGAAGCTGCTCCTGGCCATTCTGAAGAGCCGCCGCTGCTTGATCGGCATACCCGATTAGCTGATCGGCCTTGTCGCCAAAAAGTACCTTGAGGCACGCGACAACCTTCTCTTGCCGGGGTTCCAAGAAGGCGTCATCGGCCTCAACGCCAGCCACCCCTTCGACATGGTCATCGAAAACCAGTGTTGTGCCCTGCGCCTCGGCAACGCGGCCGACCAGCCGGCGCCTGAGCACGAGACGCGGATCGTCGCGCTCTTCGAGCGTCTCGACGTAGTGGCCGACCGGGTTGAACCCGATCTCCTGGAGCAGTCGAATGCTGGCTGAAATGATGTTCGAGATCCTAACGTCGCATGCGAGGCCGATTCGGGGAGTCTTGAAATCCGGATAGATCGTTCGTGTATCAAACAGGTAGCTGACGCGCCGTTCTAGGCCAACCGGGAATCGCGATGCCCGGGAGTTTCTTTCGCCGAAGTAGATCGTCGGAGGCTTGGCGGGTGACGATCCGGAGAGGCTTGTAGGTGAGCACCGGCCGCTTGTGCGAGTGGAAGAACTTGAGCAGCGCCTCAAGCACGAGGGGGGCGACAAGCCAGGGCGCGTCAAGGCAGCGAATGTCGATGGCCTCTTCGCCAATCGGGTCCTGGCCTGCGTTGAGCGACACGGCCACGATGCGGTCGCCGACGCGATCCCATTTGAAAAAATGACTTCCGCGATGAGCGGCGCGCAGTTCGGTAAGGCGCTCGGGAGTATACGGCCCGACGCCGACTCGAATGACCGCGTCGGAGGCGAACTCAATCGGGACGAAGTTGAGAAGGATTCGTCTAGCCAAGTATCACCAGTTTGGATCAAGTGCGAGCGCCCGCCAGGCAGCCACAGCTCTGAGGAGCCGCTGTGGCTTCCGCTGCTGCTCGCCAAAGGGCCCCTTGAAAGGTAAACCCCTAAGCGTCTGGCTCACAACGACTTGGACAGCCGACACTTTGCTACCAAGGTCCGATCAGGCAGCAAGGACTACTCAAGAAGCGGTAGCTACGTCGGCCGCCTTGGGCACCGCCCTCCGAGGTTGGGAAGGCCTAGGCCGCGGCGTGGGTGGCACCCGGCCTGGAGTCGACGTTTTTGACTTTCCGAAGCCTCCGGCCGATAATCCAAGCCGATGCTGAGTCGGCTGAGGTTCTTGAAGCGCGCCGTGGGCTGGCTGGGGCTGGTGCTGTTCTTGACCGGGCCCTTAGAGTCATTGATGCCAGATGACTGCGACGGGCACGTCCCGACTGCCGACCTCAGCGCGCATCACCCAGTCGCACCGGACCACGGCTCGCCGGCGGGGCACCCGTCGAGTGCGCCTCACACATGTCACGATCTCCACAACCACGGTGGTTTCGCCGTAGTAGTCATGCCTGCCGTTGTTCTTCCGGCGACCTTGGCAACGCTTGAGGAAGCCGCCCCGCGCGTCCACCTAGCCACCGCCGCTCACGAAACGTTCCGCCCGCCGATCGTTTGATCCCTCTCGGGCTCCCGTAGCCCGACAGTCCGTCCAAAGTCAGACGAGATAATCGCCTAACCCGTCGCCTCTTTTTCGCGACGGCAGCTGCAGCCGAACCGCGCGACGGCACGCCGGCGGTTGGAGGCGCGCCCAATAAGGCGGCGCCCGCGGAAGAGGAGACAACGTGATTAGTGGAAGGACGATTAAGCGAGCGGCTCAGGCGAGCCTTATCGCTGTGCTCATTGGAGGCTCCGGAGGACCGAGATCGCTCTGGTCCCAGGGAGTCAGGCAAATCAGCCTCACCGAGGCGCTCCGGCGGGCCGCCGAGCTGAACCCGGAGGCCCGGATCGCGGGGGTTGACGCTGTTGCCGCCCAGCGGTTGGCGAGGGCAGCGCGCCTTTGGGCCTACAACCCAGAATTCGACGTCGGGCTCGGCCGCTTGGGCGGCGCCGATAGCTCACGGGCGAGCTACGAGTTCGGTATCGCTCAACGGTTCGAGCTGGGCGGGAAACGAGGATCACGGATCGCCGCGGCCGATCGACGCCTCGTCGCCGCCCAGTCTCGACAGGTTCGTCGTCGCGACGAGGTCGCTGCCCAGGTGACTCGTGTCTTTCTCCTCGCCCAGGTAGCCCGAATGCGGCTGGAGACAGCCCGCGAGGCAGAACAAGTCGCCGGCCAGCTCAAGACCGCGGCGGAAGAACGCCTCCGACTCGGAGCCGGAACCCAGCTGGAGGTCAACGTCGCGGCGGCCGCAGCCAGCCGTGAGCGTCGCGCGCGGCTCCTCAGCGAACAGGGGTACGCCTCCGCGGTCATCGAGCTGGCAGCCACCATTGGCCTTCCCGGGGCCGAGCGGCCGGAGCCAGCGGGGGACCTTTCCCTTCCGCCACCGGAGGACCGACCTGAGGCTGAACTCGTCGCGATCGCGCTGGACCATCGGCCCGACTTGCGGGCATCGATCGCGGAGCGGGAGGCCAGCGCTGCGGACCTACGGCGTGCCCGTGCCTTCAGATGGCCCGACCCTGCCCTACTCGCAACGACTGGACGTGAGGAGTCGAGGCTGCTTCGATTCAGCCTCTCGTTCTCGTTGCCGCTCCTCAACCAGGCCCAAACCGAGCGGGCGGAGGCGGCCGGATTCCTCGATCGGGCACTCATTGTTGAAGACGCCCATCGGCGACAAGTCGAGCGCGAGGTGCGCGACGCATTTCAGGCGTATCGGCGCGCTCGCGAGGCGTACGACGCGTTCGACCGTGAGGTCGTCGAGCGAATGTCGGAGAACCTTCGTTTGGCTGAGGAGTCCTTCCGCGCCGGGAAGATCGGCCTGCTGATCTTCAGTACGGTGCGGCGTGACCTCGTAGAGGCTCGCCTCTCGTACCTCGATGCCATAGCAGAGCTGGTAGACTGGCGGACCGCGCTGGCGTTGGCGGTCGGCGAACCGCATGCGGCGCCAACCGAAAGGCAGTGACCACATGAACAAGCCACGATCAGTAACGCTGCGATCGATCGTCACGTGCCTGTTGGCGTCGGCCGTTGCCTCTTGCGGCGGCGGCGAGGAGGGCGAGGATGCCAAGCCGGAATCGGTCGCGCCCGGCCCCCAACGAGTCGAGCTGACGGCCGAGCAGATGACGAATGCCGGGATCGCCGTCGCGGTCATCGAGGAACGTCCGCTTGGCGACGAGCTCGAAGCCACGGCCGAGATCGAGGCGGCTCCGAACCGCTTCGCGCAGGTTGGCACCCGCGTAGCGGGGCGGGTCCTCAGCGTCGCGGTGGCCGAGGGCGACAAAGTCGCCGCCGGCCAGCCGCTGGCCGTCGTCGACTCGCCGGAGCTGGGCCAGGCAACAGGCGACTACCTCGCGGCCGTCACGACGGCAGACGTCGCGCGCGAGATCGCCGACCGCGAGCGGGCGCTCTTCGACCGAAAAATCAGCTCGGAACGCGAGTGGCGGCAGGCCGAGGCGGAGGCGGTACGGACCCGCGCCGCGAAGGAGGCCGCCGAGAACCGCTTACATGCGCTGGGCCTGTCCGATGCGGACCTCGAGAAGCTTCAGGTGGAGCGACATTTCTCGTCCGAGGTATCGGTCCGGAGCCCGTTGGCTGGCATCGTCTCTAGCAGGACAGCGGCCATCGGCAGGATCGTTCAGCCGGGTGACGGTCTGTTCGAAGTCGTCGACCTCGCGGAAGTCGCGATCGCCATCGACGTGTATGAGGAGTCCTTGACCCGGGTCAGGCCCGGCCAGCAAGTCGAGGTTCGCACGGTGTCGACTGGCCGCGAGCTGTTCCGGGGCCATGTGACCAGCGTGGGTGCAGTCGTCGAGCGCCAAAGCAGAACGGTCAAAGTCAGGGTCCTGCTGCCTAACCCGGCCCGCATTCTCCGCCCGGGCATGTTCGCGACGGTGCGGGTTCTGGATACCGGCTCTTCCGCACCCGCTGAACGGGTTGTCGTTGCGCCAGCAACAGCGGTGCAGCAGGACGGCTCAGCGACGATCGTGTTCGTCAGGGTGGGTCCTCGCACCTTCGAACGCCGCGATGTCGAGTTGGGGCCGGCCCAGGGCGACCTCACGGTCGTGCGACGAGGGCTATCGTCCGGCGACGTGGTCGTGACCGCCGGCTCCTTCATCCTCAAGGCCGAGCTCAGGAAAGGCGAGCTCGGCGAGCATGAGTGAGGGCCAGCCCCATGATCGAGCGCATTCTCGAGTGGTCGCTGGCCAACCGGTTCCTTGTCCTGGCACTCTCGATCGTCCTGATTCTCGGAGGCGGCGCGGCGCTCAAGGGCTTGCCGATCGATGCCGTCCCGGACGTGACCAACGTGCAAGTCCAGGTCCTCACGAGCGCTCCGGCGTTGGGCCCAGAGGAGGTAGAGCGGTTCGTCACCACGCCGATCGAGCTCGCGATGAGCGGACTTCCTCGGCTCGTCGAAGTCCGGTCGGTTTCTCGCTTCGGCCTGTCAGCGGTAACCATCGTCTTTACCGACGGCACCGACATCTACTTCGCGCGGCAGCTCGTCAACGAGCGCCTGCAGGCCGCCAGAGAGGCCATCCCATCCGGCTACGGCGATCCGGAGCTCGGACCGGTTTCCACTGGGCTGGGCGAGATCTTCCAGTTCGAAGTGACCGGCCGTGGCAAGACCGCCATGGAGCTTCGAACGCTCCTCGAGTGGGAGATCGCGCCGCGGCTCCGTACGGTCCCCGGCGTCGTCGAGGTCAATGCGTTCGGGGGAGAGCTGAAGACCTACGAGGTGCAGGTCTATCCGGACCGCCTCGCCCAGTATGGCCTGGCCTTGGGCGACGTGTACAGCGCCCTTGAGCGAAACAATGCCAACGCGGGCGGCGCCTACATCCAAAAGAGCGCCGAGCAGTACTTGATTCGGGGCGAGGGACTGATCGGGACGCTGGACGATGCCGGGAACGTCGTCCTGACCACCGATCGGGATGGCACGCCGGTCTACGTGCGACACGTCGCCGACATTCGGTTCGCTCCCATGGTCCGTCAGGGCGCGGTGACCCGCGACGGCCGCGGCGAGGCCGTAACAGGGATCGTTCTGATGCTGATCGGCGCCAACTCACGAGACGTGGTCGGGCGAGTCTCGTCGGCGGTCGCCGATATGAGGCCGTCGCTCGAGAAGCTCGGGATCCGCGTCGAGCCATTCTATGACCGAACCGAGCTGGTGGGGAAGACGATCCGGACCGTGGCGAAGAACTTGATCGAGGGAGGGCTCCTCGTAGTCGTGGTCCTCTTCGTCATGCTGCGGAACCTGCGGGCGGGCCTGATCGTCGCGAGCGTCATTCCGCTGGCGATGCTGGCGGCCTTCCTCGGGATGCGGCGCTTTGGGATCTCCGGCAACCTCATGTCCCTGGGCGCGATCGATTTCGGCCTGATCGTCGATGGCGCGGTCATTGTCGTCGAGAATGCCATCCGGCTCATTGCCGAGCGCTCCCACCAGATGGGGCGCCCACTCACCGATGACGAGCGTTCGACAGTCGTGCTTCGCGGCAGCCGGGAGGTCCTACGCGCCACCGCGTTCGGCGTGACCATTATCGGGATCGTCTACCTCCCAATCCTCTCGCTCACCGGGATTGAGGGCAAGATGTTTCGACCGATGGCGGCGACGGTGCTGCTCGCCCTGGCCGGATCGCTCCTGCTTGCCCTTACCGTGGTGCCCGTTCTCGCGTCCCTGCTCCTGCCCCGGACGATTACCGAACGCGACAGCATCGTGGTCGCTGTCGCGAGGCGATGGTACGACCCACTCCTGAAGCGTGCCCTGGGTCACCCGCGGGCCACCTTCATCGCAGCCTTCCTGTTGTTCGCGGCGAGCCTCGGCACGATACCGTTCCTCGGCGCCGAGTTCGTTCCCCGCCTGGACGAGGGCGCGGTCGCGATTCAAGCGTGGCGTCTGCCGAGTGTCTCACTCGAGGAGTCCGTGCGCCAGACGACTCAACTGGAGCGGGTTGTGCGCCGATTCCCTGAGGTCGTAACGGTGGTGTCGAAGACCGGACGCGCGGAGATCGCGACCGACCCCATGGGCGTGGAGATTTCCGACGTTCTCGTCATGCTCAAACCGCACGACGAGTGGACAACAGCCAAGGACCGCGACGGTCTCATCACCGCAATGGACTCGGCGCTGAAGGAAAGTCTGGCAGGCACCATCTTCAGCTATTCGCAACCGATCGAGCTCCGCGTGAGCGAACTGATCGCCGGCGTGCGGTCCGATGTCGCCCTCAAGATCTATGGCGACGACTTGGGGGCCTTGCGACGCTCGGCCGAATCGGCCGTCCGGGTTCTCGCGACCGTACCGGGCGCCGCCGACGTGAAGGCTGAGCAAACTGCGGGGCTTCCGGTACTTCGGATCCGCCTCGACCGGCGGGCGATGGCTCGCTATGGAATCAACGGCGCCGAGGTGCTCGACGTCGTACGGGCGCTGGGCGGGCGCGAGGCCGGTGTCGTATTGGAAGGCCAGCGACGGTTCGTTTTGCAGGTCCGCTTTGCCTCGGCTGCCCGTCAGGACCCGATGGCGATCGGCGCTCTCCGCGTGCGCGGCCCAGCGGGCGAGTTGATTCCGCTGTCGCAACTCGCGGAGATCCGGGTCGAAGAGGGCCCGGCTCAGATCAGTCACGAAGCGGGCCGGCGGCGGATCACGGTCGAGGCGAACGTTCGGGGTCGGGACCTTGCTGGGTTCGTCGCCGAGGCTCAGGAGGCGATCCAGCGGGCAGACGTCATTCCCGCCGGATACTTCACCGAATGGGGTGGCCAGTTCGAGAACCTGCGGGATGCATCCCGGCGCCTCGCAGTCGTCGTGCCGGTCGCGCTTGCCTTGATCTTCGTGCTCCTTTTCGCCAGCCAGGGCTCAGCGGGGCTCGCCGGGATCATCTACCTGAACGTCCCGTTCGCGATCACCGGGGGCCTGTTGGCGCTGGCCGTGCGAGGAATGCCGCTATCCATCTCCGCAGGCGTCGGCTTCATCGCCCTCTTCGGCGTGGCCGTTCTCAACGGCCTGGTACTCATGAGCTACATCGTTCAGCGACGGCAGGAGGGCGCGTCACCAGCGGACGCGGCAAGTGACGGCGCTCGTGTCCGAATGCGGCCGGTACTAACCACGGCACTGGTCGCATCGCTCGGCTTCGTCCCGATGGCGATCTCAACCGGGGCCGGCGCGGAAGTACAGAAGCCGCTCGCAACGGTCGTCATCGGCGGCCTCATCACGTCCACACTCTTGACGCTACTGGTGTTGCCCGCCGTCTACGTGTGGTTCAATCGAGCGGCCAGCGGAACGGGCCAGGAGGAGTCCCAGTGACGTATCAACTCTTGATCACCAGCGTGCGGCGCCCGTTGGCAGCCCGGGTGATTCAATCCCTGATCGACGCGGGATGCAGGGACCTGTTCGTTCACGACGCGAGCCGGGTTCTGCCCGGCCTCGATCGTTCCAGCTACGACTACTCGGTGCAGCTCGGCCAGGGCTTCGAGCCCATGATTCGGCTCGAAGCTGTTGGGCTTCCCGATGAGATCAGCAGGTGGACGTCGGCAATCCGCGCAGCTGGCTCTACAGGCCGTCATGGGGATGGGGTCGTTTGCGTGATCAGCCCGGCTGCCTACTTCCACATCAGCGAGGGCGCGTCTGGGCCGGTATCTGAGGCCGATGCGCGACCGAAGCCGGGATGAGGAACCGAGAAGAAACGGCCGCTCGGCGGATCCGTCGACCCGGTTGGTATGACCTGACGCGGCGGCGGCGGGCGTGGCCCTCATACGCGACCATAGCCATCCTTGTTGGGGCGTGTGCCTCACCAGCGCGAAACGCCGACGAATGCCGACAACGGCCGCGGTCGATACTGATTCGCATCGCAGACGATATCGCTGGCAGTGTCGTGATTGATTCCGTTCGACGCGTGCAGGCCCCGACTCTCCGATTCTCTGCTACCCTCCGCAGCGATCCCAGTCACATTCATGCCCTCCAAGCTCCCATTCGCGGCATTCTCGTCCGAGTCGCTCCTGAAAGGCACGTCGACGCCGGGGACACCGTAGCGTTGATCCGTCCCGACCGCGATACGGCGGCGCCTAACGTGGCAATCGTCGTGACTCACGAAGGCAAGTGGGTCCCGCGCCGGCGGGCGAAGCAACTCGTATTGCGCGACACAGTTGGTCTGCTGGAAGAGCACGATTACTTGCTCGCGGTAGGCATGGTGACAGACGTCGAGGCCGCGGTGATTCACGAAGGGGACCCAGGGTTGATTGAGCTGGGCGATGTTCTTCAACTCCGTCAGCGCGGCAACGTGGCGTGGGTGCGAGGGCCTGACGAGCGGATGCCGTTCTCCGCAGAGGTGGCGTTTGGTATCCAGTCACCTTTGCTCAGTACCGGCCAGCAGGTCACCGTGGCTGTTACACCGGTCGGGCCTCAAGACTCGCTGCTGGCGGTGCCACCGTCCGCCCTTGTTCAAATGGCCCATGGAACTGCGGTGTTCGTGGCGGTGGGCCCGAACCTCTACGAGGCCCGCTGGGTCACCAGCAGCCAGCTGGGAACCGAGGTGTCATTCGTTCGGGGGGCAATCGCCGCGGGCAGTCGAGTTGTGGTAGACGGGCTTACACCTCTCGTTGATACGGTTAGAGACTCGCTTCAGAAAGGTGGCAGAGCATGTCAGGAATAGTCGTTTCGCGATCCGGCCGGTCCGCGCCGAGCCCGCACTCCACAGGAAAGAGCTGGTAACGGATGCACCGCCCTTCACCCTGGCGGACCGCTTTCGCCAAGCGGACATACGTGAGCGCTGTTCTCCTGGTGCTCGGGCTCGCGGCCGCCTGGGTTACCCAAGTACCCGATCAACCCGGTTGGCTCAGAGTCCGGCTCGATCTCGCGGGTCTGCTCTACGCCGCGGCTTCCGCCGTTGGAGGGGCCAATTTCTTCGGAGCCGGCGTTCGAGCGCTGAAGCGGTTGCGACTCGACATGACTTTCCTGATGTCGGCCGCGATCATCGCCGCCATCCTCATCGGGGAGCCGTTCGAGGCGGCTACGCTCGCCGCGCTGTTCTCGCTCGCCGAGCTGCTGGAACGATTCGCGGTGGACCGGTCCCGGCGCTCGGTCGCGATGCTGCTCGAACTGGCTCCGGAGCAGGCGGAACGGATTCGCGCGGACGGCTCGACGGAAACGGTCTCAGCAGCCGCGCTCAAGGTGGGAGAGCGGATTCGGGTTAGGCCGGGGCATCGGATTGGAGCCGACGGGCGCGTACTGTCGGGGAGTTCGGCCGTTAACGAAGCCGCCATCACTGGCGAGTCGGTCCCCAAGGCCAAGGAGCCTGGCGACCAGGTGTTCTCCGGGAGCCTCAATGCGGAAGGCGCCTTGGACATCGAAGTGACCGCAGACGCCGCTCACAGTGTGCTGGCGCGCATCGCCGAGCTGGTCCGCGCTGCCGAGTCGCGGCGGGCTCCGATCGAGCAGTTCGTCCAGCGCTTCGCCCGGGTGTACACGCCTGCCGTAACCGTGCTCGCCGTGCTGGTGATACTGATTCCGCCACTGATCGGGCTCGGTGACCGCCTCGAATGGTTCGTTCGGGGCATTACACTCCTCGTCATCGCCTGCCCGTGCGCGCTCGTCATCGCGACGCCGGTGACCGTGGTGAGCGCCTTGACTAGCGCCGCTCGACACGGGGTCCTGATCAAAGGGGGCGAGCACCTCGAACGTCTCGGATCGATCAAGGCGCTGGCCACCGACAAGACCGGCACGCTCACAAAAGGGGAACTGGAGGTCACCAGCTTCAAGACGTTACCGGAATCGGACACCGAGGCGATGCTCCAGCAAGTTGTTACCGTGGAGTCTCGATCCGAACATCCGATCGCGAAGGCAATCGTCCGCTACGGCGAGGGCCGCGGAATCCGACCCGCGGCCAACGTTAGCGAGTTCAAGGCGTTTCCGGGGCGGGGCGTTGTCGGACGGGCGGACGGCGTGAAGATCGCGGTTGGAACGGAAGAGCTAGTCGGGAAGACCGAGGCGGCGCTCTGGGGCGCACTCGATCCGGCCTCGATCTGGGTCTTCGCGCAAACGGATGCTGGAAGCTCGGCACGAATCTCCGTCGCCGACACTGTGAGACCGGAGGCGAAGCCTCTGGTGGACGACCTGCATAGGCTCGGCGTTCGGCCGGTCGCCCTCCTGACGGGAGATCAGCAGGGGCCGGCGGAAGCAATCGGCCGTGCGGTCGGAGTGGACTTGATTAGGGCGCGGCTCCTCCCGGAGGAAAAGGTCGCGGCCGTGAGCGAACTCCGAGCGCAGCACGGCTCGGTCGCGATGGTCGGCGACGGCGTGAACGATTCCCCCGCCCTGGCGGAGGCGAACGTCGGGATAGCCATGGGGGCCGCTGGCTCGCCAGCCGCCATTGAGACAGCCGACGTGGCGTTGATGGCTGACGATCTCACGAGGGTCCCCTACGCGATTCGGCTATCTCAGATGGCCCGCAGGACCGTACGGTTCAACATTGCGGTCGCCTTAGGCCTCAAGCTGACGCTGGCAGTTGGTGCCGTGCTGGGGGTTGTGAGTCTTGCCGTTGCCGTGCTGGTTGGAGATATGGGCGGCTCCCTCTTGGTGACGCTTAACTCGCTGCGGTTGGCCCACTTGCATCCCCCAGGCCATCATAAGCATGGCCAGACCGGCTCCAATCGCCACTGATCGACCTTGGGGGCGATCAGGGCACCCGAAAGTCGTCTGTCCAAGGTGGAGTTGACAAGAAATCGGGAGCACGGCTACGATCATCCTTAGTGTTATCCTAAGGACAACACATGCCTTGGCGCCCGGATTTCATCAGCTCCTACTGGCAGGACCCCGATTGGGTGCCGCTCAGGGGCTACCCCACCAAGCGCCCGGAAAAGGTGAAGATCGACGAGCTGGGCCCGGCCCACGTCGAGTCACACCACCGCATCCACACCCACGACGGACGCCCGGAGCGGCCCATCGGAGCAGCCGTCATCATCGTTCGCGACCGCACCGGCTTTCAGTACCGGCGCGAGGTCGGTCTGGACGACTTCGTGTCGGTGCGAGAGGCGGCACAGCTGCTCCAGCTTCCGGCGATGACAGTTCATCGCTGGGTCAAGAAGCGCGACCTGAAGAGTTCCAAGCGCAACGGCTTCACGATCATTCGCCTTCGGAACGTCCTGCGTGCTGCTCAGGAGCGCAAACGTCCGTTGAAGCTCGGTTCACGATTGGTAGTCATCAGCGGGCCGAACGAGGGAGACGAACCGTGAAGAGGATGCTGAGTATCGGCCAGGCGGCAACCCAGCTTGGCATCGAGGTGGACACCCTGCGCCGTCTCGAAACGGAAGGGGCGATCAGAGCAGAACGGACCCAAGGTGGCCACCGGCGTTTCGACGCCGCGGAGGTTGCTCGCTTTGCGCGCAGCCGGGCTGGCCGGCGAGCTGTCCGTGGGGCGCCGGCGCCCCCCGCGCGGCGGTCCCCCGCGCCACTGGTGGAACACCTTGCGACGCGGCCCGTGAGAGTCCCGCCCGCGCCGATAGTAACCCATCTGGAGGAGGAGCCCGTGTTCATCGAATTCGATGACAATCCCCAACCACCCATGCCGGCCCCACTACTGCGGTCTCAAGCTTTCGCCGTGAACCACCTTGAATCCATCAAGCGCTATGGACTCGCGAGCATTCCGTTCGACGTGCCGGCAACGTGGCGCGCCAAGGTTATCGCGGACCTGGAGCGGTTCGTGTCGGCGACGCAATTCCCGAAGCACGTCTCGAACCTCGAAGCACACAACATCGTGGTCGCCAGGGTTCTGGAGGTCCTTTCGCCATTTCGGGAACAGCAGGCTCGCGAACGGGAGGAGAAGGAAGCCGAGGAACGGGCCCGCTGGCGAGTCGCCGCACTCAAATCCCATGGTGGCGTCTACGCGATCAGAGAAACGGCCGACTGGGACTGGTCGGCCCAGCTGGAGGCCCGGCGCGAGGTTGCGAACGAGCTGGAGGCGAAGGTGAAGGCCGACTGGTCCGAGCGAGACGTGGAGAAGTTCGTGGACGACCTTCTCGACGATTGGGTGGACGACGAGAATGAGAATGACGACGGGGCCGAAGAGGACGAACGGGATGATTGGGACGAGGAGGAGTAGCGTGTTGAAGCCTTGGGAAACCTGGGAATCTGCGGGCCGCATCTAGGATTCGGCTCCCAGGATTTCCCGCTGCATTTTGGCCCGGATTTCGACTGTGCAACCCGGCACGCAAATCCAGGTAACGATCCCGGACGGATTGCCGGGCTGGCTCGTCGTGTTCGTTACCGAAGCCCTGCGGGAGAACCACACCTTGGAGGACAACGGCGCCCACCAGGCAGCCGCGGCTCGGGTCTCATTGCTCAACCGGCTGATTGGTGCGGCCCAGGCTCACCTCAACGACGAGCTGAGCGCCGACCAGGCCGCGGCTCTCAGCGGGTGCCACCCGGAGACCATTCGCCGCGCGGTTCGCGACGGAGCCATTCCGGATCTGCGGTCCAATCCGAGGGGCCACCATCGCATTCGGCGAGGCGACCTCGACAAACTTGTCGGCCACCGACGAGCGCGATATGATCCCCATGCCGATGCCCAGGACATCGCCAGACGACGGAGGTCTCGATGAAGAGAACCCGACGCCGTGGCTGGTCGAAGTCCATCGGCGAACGCGGGCACCGGGTCCGGCTATATGAAGCCAGGCCCGGCGGGCCCATCATGCGATCCATCTGGGTGAAAGGAAAGGAGGACCGAAAGAGCCTCGGGCACCGGGATCGCGAACTCGCAACCCGGGAAGCCTACGAACTCCTCAGCGATCTTGCGGTGACCGAACGTGCTGCGGCCGAGGATAGCCTCACGCTTTGCATGCTTCAGGATCTGTACCTCGCAAGCCCGCAGCATCGGGCCAAGAAGGAACGGACTCAGAAGCACGACGAGCGGAAGCTCAAGCGGGTGGTGGCCTTTCTCGGGCCAAGCCGAAACGTCGCGAGCCTATCCGACTCGGACGTTCAACGGTTCACGATCGCGCGAAGAGCAGCGGACAAGCAGTTGGAGAACGTCGCGGCGGAACGAGCAGTGAACGATCGCACAGTGGAGGCCGACCTGAAGCTCCTGGTTGGCGCGCTCAATTGGGCGTTGCGGGAGCGAACCGGCACCGGTCAGCGGTTGTTGAGGGAGAACCCGCTCTTCGGTGTTCGGTTGCCGAAGGAACAGAGTCCGCGACGCCCAGTCATGACGCACGACGTCTATCAAAAGCTGCTGGCAGTGGCGCCGCAGATTCACCCGCTCTTGGAGCT
The DNA here is from genome assembly GCA_964521535.1 of uncultured Gemmatimonas sp. Taxonomy (GTDB): domain Bacteria; phylum Gemmatimonadota; class Gemmatimonadetes; order Gemmatimonadales; family GWC2-71-9; genus SHZU01. The sequence continues at coordinate 4,102 of CAZFSA010000038.1, read as the reverse complement.
GGCACTCGTCGTTGCTGAAGGTACGGGCCGCCGGCTCTCCGCATGGCGCAACCTGCGCTGGGACGACGTCGATCTTCAGGCGGGTACGATTCGCTGGCGGGCGGAGTTCGACAAGAAGGGCTACGAGCAGGTCGTTCCGATGAGTGAGGTGGTATCGAAGACGTTGCGAGAGGCAAGGAAGGCACAGGCTGCGATCGGTGGTTCGCCGGTTTTTCCGGCGCCGCAGGACCCGACGAAGCCGTGTGATCGGTACTTGCTGGACCGGTGGCTACGGCGGGCATTCGAGAAGGCCGAGGTTACGCCGCTCAAGGGCGGGCTTTGGCACTCGCTGCGGCGGAAGTGGGCCACCGAGCGCAAGGGCTACCCGGTCAAGGACGTGGCCGCGGCGGGAGGCTGGCGCGATGAGGGAACGATCCTCAAGTCGTACCAGCAAGTCGATCCGGAGACGGTGAAGCAGGTCGTTCTTCACCCCACGCGGCGCTTGAGCGGAACCTGAGAAACTCGCAACAGAACTCACAACGGGGTGCGGTCGAAGCGCAAAGCCCCACAGTGTAACTCACTGTGAGGCTTCGACTTCGGAAATCGGGGCGCCGGGATTTGAACCCGGGACCTCCTGCGCCCAAGGCAGGCGCGCTACCGGGCTGCGCTACGCCCCGATCGGTCGCGAACCGAAGATAGCGGCGCCGGACGCTTCTCCCAACGGATCCGGCGCCGCCCGGCCCCGGCAGCGGGGCAGCCGGTCCGGGGGCCTGCGGCAGCCTCAGGGATCGCTGTCCGGCCCTGGCTGCCGCGAGGCCGCGGACGCCGAACGGGGCCGACGGCGACCGGCGGGGAGCGCCAGCCCCAGCTCCCGGATCAGCATCCGGTCCATCAGCTCCACCTGCCGTGCGGGGGGATAGAGGCGGGGTCGAAGGAGATAGCCCATGCCGATGCCGTCCGCGAAGGCGATGAGGGCGTCCGCCTCCCGGCGCGGGTCGAAGTGGGCCGCCATCTGGCCTGCCTCCTGGAGGGTGGCGAGCTCGCGGGTGAGCATCTCGCTCAGGGCCTCGAGCCGCCGCTGATGCTCCTCGCGAAGCCGGCGGCTGGTGATGGCCTGGCCGACGAACGCCACCCAGATCCGCCACCCCGTGACCTCCCGCGGACCGAGCGGGAGAATCGCTGCCAGCATGCTCCGAAGCCGCTCGACGCCGGTGGCGGCGTCCCGGGCGGCCTCCACCGCGTGCCGGATCGCGTTGGTGAGGCGGTCGAGGACGAAGTGCAGCAGCTCGGTCTTGCTCCGGAAGTAGTAGGTCACCACCCCCGTGGTCGCGTCGAGCTCGCGGGCGATGGCCCGGACGCTGGTGCGGTGCAGTCCATCCCGGACGATGACCCGCCAGGCCGCCTGCGCGACCTCATCCCGGCTGAACGACCGTCCGGCGACTCGGGCCACCGCAACCCTCCCGCTTGCCGTTAAAACAACGTCTGTTATTTTAGCGCGATCGCGACCGGCGGGCCAGGCCCGGCGGTCGGTCTGTCGAAACCTAGCATTCCCGGCCCCGGGCCGGCTGGGGGCTTCGCTGGAGGCCGTCATGACGCGTCTGGTCCCGTTCCTCGCCCTCGTGCTGGCGATTGCCGCTGGCGCCTGCAGGGCCGTCCCCACGGCTGACCTTTCGGCCAGGCTCGACGCCGCGATGGAGGAGGCCCTGGGCGCCCGACAGATTCCAGGGGCCGCGCTGGTCGTGGTCCGGGACGGCCAGGTGATCCATCAGCGGGGCTACGGCGTGGCCGACCTGGTGACCGGCCGCCCGGTGACCGACTCCACGCCCTTCGTCATCGGCTCCACCAGCAAGGCCCTGACCGCGATGACGGTCCTGCGGATGGTGGCTGCCGGCCGGCTGGCCCTCGATACCCCGATCGTCCGGTACGCGCCCGAGCTCCACTTCGCCGACCCCCGTGGGGGCACGATCACGCTGCGCCACCTGCTCACCAATCGATCCGGAATGGTCGTGGGCTATTCGGGGCCGGCTTTCGCGACCCCGCCGGTTCACGACGCCGATGCCCTGGAGCGGGAGATGCGCCGGGCGGTGGCACTTCCCCTGCTCTTCACCCCGGGTCAGGGCTACGCCTATTCCAACCGAGGCTGGGCACTGGCGGGATACGTGGTGCAGCGGGTGGCCGGCGCGCCGATCGAGGAGGTCATGGCGCGGGAGCTGTTCGAACCGCTGGGAATGCGGGGCACGACGCTGGCCTTCTGGACGGTGCCCGATCTGGCCCAGGGCTACCGAGAGGGACGCACGAGGCGGAACATCGCCGCGCCGGCCTCGCTGACCCGGGCGTACGGACCCGCAGGGATGGTGGTGTCCACCAACCGCGATGTCGGCCGCCTGCTGGCCATGCTGCTGCCGGGTGGCCGGGGTGCCCCGGGAGGGGCGGTGCTGCCACCCGAGCTGGTGACTGAGATGTTCCGGCCGCAGGCCGACGCCGAAGCCGAGCTGGGTGGCCCCACCCGCTACGGCCTCGGCTGGGAGATCGACTCCACCTTCGGGACCCTGACGATCAAGAAGGCGGGGTCGGTCGGCACCATGGTCTCCCTGTGGGTGCTCCTGCCCGAGCTGCGGACCGGCTTTGGCCTTTTGTTCAACCGCGAGGATTACCGGGTCCTTCCTCTCGTCGCCAACCTGGTCCGGATCCTGTCGGGTGGGGAGGCGGAGCCCTTCCCCGCCGAGTCGCCGCCCGCGTGGACGCCCCCAGCCGCGGTGCCAATGACCCCAGGTGCTGCCCGCCGATGGGCCGGCGAGTACGACACCCGGTACGGGGAGCTGGTGGTGACCCTCCGGTCCGATTCGCTGGTGGCCCGGATGGAGGGGCTTGACGTGGGGCTCGCCGCCGCCAGCGACTCGACCTTCACCGTGATCACCGACGTGGTGAGCCTGGCGGGCCGCACCCTCGGGTTTCGCCGCCAGGGAGGTCGGGTGACCGCCTGGCTGGACGGGGATTCGCTCGGGATCCGGACCGACCCCCGCTAGCTGTCGGATCGGGCCGCCGCGCGGACGGCGTCCGCGGCCTCGCGGGCGGCCGCCGTGAGGAAGCCCAGCTCGCTACTCACGCTGACCAGACGCATGCCCCGGCTCACCCACTCGGCGGTGAGACCGGTGTCGTTGGTGTGGAGGGCGGGCACCACCCCGTGGCGGGCGCAGGCGGCCAGGGTGGTCAGGATCGCATCCTCCAGCACCGGGTCGCGCATCCGGCCGGTGACGCCGAGGGCGATCGCCAGGTCGTTGGGGCCGATCAGGGCCGCGTCGACACCCGGGATGCCCAGAATCGCATCCAGGTGGTCCAGGGCCGGCCGGGTTTCGATCTGGACGACCAGGAACGTTTCGCGGTTGGAATCGGCCATCATGGCCGCAACGTCGCCGCTCTTGAACGCGGTGTGACCGCGCCCCAGGGCGCTGCCCCGGCCGCCGGCGGGGGGGTACTTCATGGCGGCCAGGGCTTGGACCACGTCGTCCGGGCCAGTGACCCGGGGCAGCATCACGCCCTGGGCGCCCCCGTCGAGCGCCTGGGTGATCCACTCGTAGCGAATCGCCGGGACCCGGACGATCGGGGTGACGCCGAGGGCTCGGCCGGCCCGACTCAGGTCGGCGATGGACTCGGGGTTGAAGACCCCGTGCTCGTTGTCGATGATGGCCCAGTCGAGTCCGGCGTTGGCCAGGCACTGCATGACCCATGGCTGGCGGATCTCGGCGACCATGGTTCCGACGGCGACGTGACCGGCGGCCAGCCGGCCACGGAGGCGATTCTCGGGGATGAGCGACATGCTCGGGCGGTGACCGGTGCAGGGTGGAAAGGGAGTCAGAGCGGGTGAGCGGCGAGCGCATCGCGGAGGCGGCGGAACGCCTGGCCGCGGTGGCTCACCCTGTCCTTGGCGTCGTCGGTCGCTTCGCCGAAGGTGATGCCAAGATCGTCACTGCGAAAGTACGGATCGTAGCCGAAGCCCTGGTCACCGCGGGGTTCCTCGGTGATCGTCCCGGTGCAGCTTCCCTCGAACACCTCGGGCACCGCGCCCTTGGCGCGAATCAGCACCGCGACGCAGCGATACCGGGCCCGGCGCCTGGCCTCGGGG
>CAZFSA010000037.1:0-33624 GCA_964521535.1 uncultured Gemmatimonas sp. | reverse complement strand
CAGCTTCCCGCCCTCACCCTCGGCCCGGGACTGGTGGGCGTGGCGAGCGACCCCGTGATGGGCGGTCTTGCGGGAACGATGGCGGTCCGCCTCACGCCCCAGACCCGGGTCCGCGGCCTTGCCGCCGCCGGCCTGGCCGGGACGCACGCGGCCGGCCGGGTGGAAACCGCTCTTGAGCTGGTGCTCGATCCCGAGGCGCGGGGATGGTCGCCACGGGTATCGGCAGGCGTCGCCCTGGCTGCCTGGAGGGGCGGGAGCGAGCCGTATCTCCTGTTCCTGGCCGGGCTCGAGCAGCGGCCTGGAGGCCGCTCCGGCTGGTGGATGGAGGCCGGGGTGGCCGGTGGATTGCGCCTGGGCCTCGGGATCCGGTGGACTGTGCGAGGCTGACCCGACGAATGACAAACGGCCATCCCCGGGGGGACGGCCGCTTCCCGAAAGCCCGGCCGGTCCCGGCCGGCCGGCGCTACTCGGCGTTACTTGCTGCGGGTACCTCGTCGGCCGCCCGGGCCACCACCGGCTTGCAGAACCGCTCGCCCAGCACCCGGACCTGCGCCAACTGTTCCTCCGTCAGGTCGGGATACCGCTCGGCCAGATACTGCATCGTGTCGTCCATCCACTCCTTCTGCTGGTCGGACTCGGCTTCGATCACGCCGCACCGCAGAATGTGGCTGAAGAGCTCGTCGCGGGCCTGGTCGAAGCTGGAGGGGAGGGAACTGGTTCGGGGGGTCCGTTTTCTGGCCGTCATTTACCGTCCTTCGGTTGCGTGCTCGGGCGGGCTCACTCGGTCGGCTAACAAACGCCCGAATATACACTTGAGCCTCGGGGCCGGCAAACCCCGGGACGCCCCGCATCCGGCGGGCGCCCCCATTACATTTGCCTCCTTGCCGGTCCGCCTGCCGGAGGGATACGGCGGTCGTACGGGTCAGGGCGGGACGCATGGGCGAACACGACGAAGTCTACGGCCGGGAGCGGCTGGAGCGGTTGAAAGGGCTCCTGCTGGAACTGGCGGACCGGATCCAGGAGCTGGATGCCCGGGGCGCCCTGCTCGCCTTCGTGCCCGAGCTGCAGCAGCGTCTGGGAGAGCTTCGGTCCGAGCTCTTCCATTACGAGGTCCGGGCCACGTACGACACCCCCGAGATCGCCGAAAGCCGCCGGATCGTGGAGGAGGCGCTGGCCCCGCCCGATCCCGCCGACCCCGAACCCGAGGATGACGAGCCATGGCGTCCGCGTCCCGAGTGAAGAAGAAGGCTGCTCCGCCCCCGCCGCCGGCCCGCGGCCCCGGTCGGTTCTACGTGTTGATCGGGGCGCTGGTCGTGGTCGGCGCCGCGGTGCTGTTCGTGTTGACCCGGGGCAGGGGAGACGTGTCGATCCCGGCCAACGTGACCGTCCTCGAAGCTGACACCGCCGGGTTCCGGGGTTACCTGCTGGGATCCGAGGCGGCGCCGGTAGAGATCACCGAGTACGCCGACTATCAGTGCCCGGCCTGCCAGGACTTCGCGGTGGTCCAGTGGCCGGCGGTTCGGCGAACCCTGATCGAAACCGGCCTCGCCCGGTGGCGGTTCCGGGACTTCCCGCTGGACCAGATCCATCCTCATGCCCGTCTGGCCGCCCATAGCGCCGCGTGCGCCAACGACCAGGGCAAGTTCTGGGAGCAGCAGGAGCAGATCTTCGAAACCCACCCGCAGTGGAACCGGGCCGGGAATGCCGGCTCGATCTTCCGGGCGTCGGCGCAGCGGCTGGGTCTGGATCTCCGGGTTTACGACGAGTGCATGGCCAGCGCCCGGTACGCTGGGCGGATCGAGGCCAGCCTCCAGGAGGGCGTTCGACTGGGCGTGAACTCCACGCCCACGTTTCTGATCGGAGGCCGGCTGTATCCGGGGCGGCTGTCGTCGGACAGCCTGGCCTCGCTGGTCCGCTCGCTCTCGGGAGCAGCCGCGACCCGATGAGGCTCCGGATGGCGGCGGCGCTGCTCGCCGTAGGCGGGCTGTTCGTCTCCGTGTACCTCTGGCTCTTCAAGCTGGGCTACCTCGGCGCCATCGCCTGCGGCGCCGGCGGGTGCGAGACGGTTCAGCTTTCGCCGCAAAGCCGGTTCCTCGGCGTCGAGGTGGCGGCCATCGGCGCGGCCGGCTATGCCCTGCTGCTCGGGCTCGCGCTGCTGTCGCTCCAGCCTCGCCATGCCGGCCGCAGCTGGCCGCTCCGGGCGCAGCTCGTCGCCTCGGGTGGCGCGGTACTCTTCACCGCCTACCTCAAGTATCTCGAGCTCTTCGTCATCCACGCCATCTGCCGATGGTGCGTGGCCTCGGCGGTGATCATCGCGATCCTCTTCGCGGTGACGGTGGCAGAGTACCGCCGGGCCGGACGCCCCGACCCCGAGGCGGAGGCGTGAGCCCCGGTCTCGACGGCCAATCCGCGCGGCCGGCTCCAACCGGAAGGGTACTGGCCGGGCTCTCGCTCGGCGCGCTGGGGGTGGTCTTCGGCGACATCGGGACCAGCCCTCTCTACGCCATCAAGGAATGCTTCGCCGGGACCCATTCGGTGGCGCTCACGCCGGCCAATGTCGTCGGGGTGCTGTCGTTGATCTTCTGGAGCCTCAACTTCCTGATCACGTTCAAGTACCTCGCCCTGATGATGCGGGTCGACAATCGCGGGGAAGGCGGGATCCTGGCCCTGCTGGCGCTCACCCGGCCGGGGGAGATCCGTACCGTGGGCAAGTGGGTCCTCGTGTCGGTCGGGATCTTCGGCGCCACGATGCTCTACGGCGACGGGGTCATCACCCCTGCCATCTCGGTGCTGGGCGCAGTGGACGGGATCGGGGTCGCCACGCCCGCGCTCCAGCCCTACATCCTCTGGATCAGTCTCGCCATCATCATCGGCCTCTTCTCGGTGCAGAGCCGTGGCACCGCCGCGGTGGGCGCCATCTTCGGGCCGGTCACCAGCGTCTGGTTTCTCTGCATCGCGGCGCTCGGGATCAAGGGTATTCTCCTGGAGCCAGGGGTGCTCCGTGCCGTCAACCCCTGGTACGCGGTCGACTTCTTTCTCCGGGAGGGGTGGACCGGCTTTCTGGTCCTGGCCGCCGTGGTGCTGGTGGTGACCGGAGGCGAGGCCCTCTATGCCGACATGGGCCATTTCGGCAAGCGGCCGATCCGCCTGGCCTGGCTCGGCGTGGTGCTGCCCGCTCTGGTGCTCAACTACTTCGGGCAGGGGGCGCTCCTCCTGGCCCGGCCGGACGCGATCAGCAATCCGTTCTACGAGCTGGTCCCCCGGTGGGGACTCTATCCGATGGTCGGGGTTGCGACGGCGGCCGCGATCACCGCCTCCCAGGCGCTGATCTCCGGGGCCTTCTCCCTCACCCAGCAGGCGCTCCAGCTCGGGTACGTTCCGCGAATCCGGATCGTGCATACGTCGCGGTCGCAGGTCGGCCAGATCTACATTCCCGAGGTCAACTGGGGCCTGATGATCGCCTGCGTGCTGCTGGTGGTGACGTTCCAGACGCCGGGCAACCTGGCCGGGGCGTACGGGGTGGCGGTCACCATCACCATGGCCACCACCACCGTCCTCTTCACCCGGGTGGCGCGCGAGCGGCTGGGGTGGAAGTGGGTCACGGTGCTCCTCCTCAGCGCCCTGCTCCTCGCGGTGGACCTGGCGTTCATGGGGGCCAATCTGACCAAGGTGGCCCACGGTGGCTGGATCCCGCTCGCCATCGGAGCAGTGCTCTTCCTGTTGATGACCACCTGGCGAAAGGGCCGCCAGCTGGTGAGCGCCCAGCTCCACGCCGGCGCCCTGCCGCTGGAGCTGGTGATCGAGGACGTCACCCGGCGGAGCCTGCACCGGGTGCCGGGTACCGCGGTCTTCATGACCTCGGACGCCTCAGGGGGCGCCCCCCCCGTGCTGCTCCACCACCTCAAGCACAACAAGGTGCTGCACGAGCGGGTGGTGGTGATGTCGCTGGTGAACCACCTGGTGCCGCAGGTACCGCAGGACGAGAAGGTCGAGGTCAAGGCCCTGGGCGCCGGTTTCTACACGGTGCTGGGGCACTACGGCTTCATGGAGACGCCAGACGTCCCGGCGCTGGTGCAGCGGCTGGAGCCGCACGGGCTGGTGCTCCGGATGCCGGAGACCACGTTCTACCTCGGGCGGGAGACCATCATTCCGCTCCGCCGCCGGGGCCAGAGCGTCAGGGAGTGGGTGCGCCGCCGGATGCCGATGTGGCGAAAGCGGCTCTTCATCGTCATGGCCAACAACGCCCGCCCTGCCAACGCCTTCTTCAACCTGCCGCCCAACCGGGTGGTGGAGATGGGGGCGCAGATCCAGGTCTGAGCCGTCGGTCAGTGACGGGCCGCCGGCTGATCGCCCTGCCGCAGCAGCTCGCGGTACCGGGCCCGGAGCTTGGCAAGCTTGGGTGCGATGGTGACGGCGCAGTAGGGCTGGCTGGCGTTCCGCCGGTAATAGTCCTGATGGTAGGCCTCCGCCGGGTAGAACGGCCCCGCTCCCTCGATCCGGGTGACGATCGGGGCGTCGAAAACCCGGGCCGCCGTCAGCTCCGCGATCAGCGCCTCGGCCTGGGTCCGCTGCGCCGCCGATTGGGGGAAGATCGCCGAGCGGTACTGGGTGCCCCGGTCCGGCCCCTGGCGGTCGAGCGTGGTCGAGTCGTGGAAGGCGAAGAACAATTCCAGCAGGGTCCGGTACGAGATCAGATCCGGATCGAAGGTGATCTCCACCGCCTCCGCATGCCCGGTTCGGCCGGAGCACACCGCCTCGTAGGTCGGGTCGGGAACCACACCCCCGATGTAGCCGGACACCACCCGTTCGACGCCTTTGACGTCCTGGAAGACCGCCTCCAGGCACCAGAAGCATCCCCCGGCCAGAATGGCCCGTTCGGTCGTCACGCTCGCCTCACCCTTCCTCGCTCTCGTACTGGTCCTTGAGCCGCGCCACCACGTTGGGGTCGGCCAGGGTGGTGGTGTCGCCGAGGGCCCGGCCCTCCGCGATGTCCTTGAGCAGCCGGCGCATGATCTTGCCGCTCCGGGTCTTGGGGACGTCGGCCGAGAAGAAGATGTCGTCCGGCCTGGCGATGGCCCCGATCTTCCGCGCGACGTGGTCCTTGAGGTCGTCCTTGAGCGCCGGCGTGGCCTGATTGCCTTCCTTGAGGATCACGAACGCTGCCAGGGCCTGGCCCTTGAGCTCGTGGGCCCGCCCCACCACCGCGGCCTCGGCCACGGCCGGATGATCCACCAACGCGCTCTCCACCTCCATGGTTCCGATCCGGTGTCCGGCGACATTCAGCACGTCGTCCACCCGGCCGAGCACCCACCAGTATCCGTCCTCGTCGAGCTTGGCCCCGTCTCCCGCGAAGTAACGGCCCGGGAAGCGGCTCCAGTAGGTGTCGCGATACCGCTGGTCGTCGCCGTAGATGGTGCGGAGCATCCCCGGCCAGGGCTCGGTCAGGGTGAGGAATCCGCCTCCCTGGCGCAGCGCCCGGCCCTGGGCGTCGACCAGCTCGGCGGAGACCCCCGGCAGGGGCTGCGTGGCCGACCCGGGCTTGGTGACGGTGACCCCGGGCAGCGGCGAGATCATGATCCCTCCGGTTTCGGTCTGCCACCAGGTATCGACGATCGGACAGCGCTCGCGGCCGATGTGGTGGTGGTACCAGATCCAGGCCTCCGGATTGATCGGCTCGCCCACCGTGCCGAGGAGCCGGAGGGTCGAGAGGTCGTGCCGGGCGGGATGATCCGGGCCCCACTTCATGAAGGCCCGAATGGCGGTCGGGGCGGTGTAGAAGATGGTGACCCCGTAGCGGGCCACGATCTCCCAGAACCGGTCGCGGGCCGGCCAGTCCGGGGCTCCTTCGTACATCACCACCGTGGCCCCGCAGGCCAGCGGGCCGTAGACCACGTAGGAGTGGCCGGTCACCCAGCCGATGTCGGCGGTGCACCAGAAGACATCGGTGTCCCGATAGTCGAACACCGTGCGGAAGGTATAGGCGGCCTGGGTGAGGTACCCGCCGGTGGTGTGCACGATTCCCTTGGGCTTGCCGGTGGTGCCCGAGGTGTAGAGGATGAACAGCAGATCCTCGGAATCCATGGGTTCGGGGGGACAGCGCGGCTCGGCGGCGGCGAGCAGTTCCCGCCACCAGTGGTCGCGGCCCGCCCGCATCGTGGCGCCGGCCTCGGCGGCAGCTGTACCGACGAGCCGCTGCACCACCAGCACGTGCTTGACCGAGGGGCACTCCGCCACGGCCTCGTCGGCGAAGCGCTTCAGCGGCACGATTCCGCCCCGCCGGTAGCCGCCATCGGCGGTGATCACGGCCACCGCCCGGGCGTCGTTGATCCGGTCCCGGAGGGCCTCGGCGGAGAACCCCCCGAACACCACCGAATGGACCGCGCCGATCCGGGCGCAGGCCAGCATCGCGATCGCCGCTTCGGGGATGAGCGGGAGGTAGATCGCCACCCGGTCGCCTCGCCTCACGCCGAGCGCCTTGAGGGCGTTCGCCGCCCGGTTCACCTCCCGGTGCAGGTCCCAGTAGGTCAGCACCCGGCGATCGCCCGGCTCGCCTTCCCAGATGATGGCCGCCTGGTTCCGCCGGGGGGTCGCCAGGTGCCGGTCGAGGCAGTTGACCGCGACGTTGAGCTTGCCGCCCACGAACCACTTCGCGTGGGGGGGGGTCCATTCGAGCACCTGTCGCCAGGGTTCGATCCACGCCAGTGTCCGGGCCTGCTGGGCCCAGAAGCCAAGGCGGTCGCGGGCCGCCTCCTGGTAGAGCCCGGGGCCGGCCACCGCCGCCGCGGCGAAATCCGGCGGCGGCGGGAAGCGGCGGTCTTCCGTGAGCAGGGTGGCGAGCTGATCGGTCATTGGTCGAGGGGCTCGAGGTCCGGTCAAATTATCCCGGCCCGGCGGGCGACGGGAGGCGCGTTCGGGCCGGCTGCAGAATGTTGCCCACCGGGCGTGCAGCGGCTCGCCGATCTCGATCGCATCGCGCTTCGTCGGCGGCGGTTGCAATCCCCGAGAGTCCGAGCGGCTTGCGATGTGGCAGCCGCGCCATTCCGCCGTCCCGGTCGCAGCAAGTCGTTTCGGACGGGCTGCTTAGTGATGGTGACCGGATGGCACCCTCTTCGCCCTGATCATCGCCGCGCCCGCTGGGGCGCGAACGGAATCAGCCGCGGGCCGTCGAACCCGCGCCGAACTGGGATTCGATGGCCGCCACCGATACGCCGAGCCGGGCCCTGGTCGCGCCCGAAGTGCTGGGCCTGGACACCCGAGGGACGTTCCGGCAAGACGCCGTCAGCTTGCTGGAAGAGATGCCCGAGAGCGAAGGGGCATTGATCGTGGACTTCGACGGAACCCGGCGGATCGACTCCGCGGGTCTGGGCGCCCTGATGCTGGTGCAGCGGCGGGCCGCGGAGCGGCGGCAGCGGGTGGTGCTCCGCAACCTGCGGGACGAGTTTCGCTTCCTGCTGGTGCTCACCAAGCTGGACGACCTCTTCGAGATCGAGTCGCGGGATCCCTAGGCTATATTCCGCGGTCCTCTGACCCCGTGCCCGAGGCCCGCCTCTGCTCGTTCTCGACTCGGTCCGCCGCCGGTTCGGCGGCCGCGAGGTGCTGGCCGGCGTCTCGCTGGCGGTGCCGCCCGGCGCCGTGCAGCTGGTGGTGGGCCGGAACGGCTCGGGCAAGTCCACCCTGGCGCGTCTGGCCGCCGGGCTCCTCCGGCCAGGCGGGGGCACCGTGCGGATCGACGGCCGCGATCCCCGGACCGATCCCGCGGTCCGGGGGGTGCTGGGGTTCGTCGGCCATCAATCCCTGCTGTACGAAGACCTGACGCCCCGGGAAAACCTGGCGTTCGTCGCCAGGCTCTACGGGCTGCCCGGAGCGGCCGCCCAGGTGGAGGCGATGCTGGATCGGCTGGCGGTAGGGGTTGAGCGGGCGATGGCGCTGCGCCGACTCTCCCGGGGCCTGGTCCAGCGGGTGGCGCTGGCGCGGGCGCTGCTCCACCGCCCCAGGTTGCTGATCCTCGACGAGCCGTTCACGGGGCTCGATGCGGCCAGCGCCTCCCGGCTGGTCACCCTGCTCGACGACGCCCGGCAATCGGGCGTCGGGCTGCTCCTCGTGACCCACGAACTGGGCGACGTCTGGCGGCTCCCGGCCGCCGTGGCGGTGCTCGAGGGTGGGACCGTGAGGCTCGCCACCGACACCAACGAGCCCCTCGGCCTCTTCCGGGAGCGGTACGCCGAGGTGGCCCATGGGTGAGCTGCTTCGGGCCGCGTTCGCCATTGCGGCCAAGGATGCCCGGGTGGAATGGCGAAGTCGCACCGCCCTCCAGTCGGCGCTGGTGTTCGCGGTCCTGGTCCTGGTGGTGTTCAACTTCGCCCGCGATGCCAGCGCGGCGCCGGCCTCGCTCCTTGCGCCCAGCGTGCTCTGGGTGACGGTGGCGTTTGCAGGGGTGATTGCCCTCAATCGGTCGTTCGCGATGGAGCAGGGCCAGGGTGCGATCGACGGCCTCCTCCTCGCCCCGGTGTCGCGGAGCGCGATCTTCCTCGGGAAGTACCTCGGGAACCTCGCCTTCGTGCTGGTGGTGGAGGCGTTCGTCCTGCCCCTGTTCGTCCTGTTCTTCAACGTTCCCCTCGGCAGCGCCCTGTTCCCGATCGCGGCGCTCCTGGTGCTGGCCAGCATCGGCTTCGTGGCGGTGGGGACGGTGCTGGCCGCGATGACCGTCCGGACCCGGTTCGCGGAGCTGATGCTGCCGGTCCTCCTGCTGCCGTTCCTGGTGCCGCCGGTGCTGGTGGGAGTCCAGGCCACCACCCGCTTGCTCGCGGGCCGCCCGGCCGACGAGATTGTCGGCTGGTTCCGGTTCCTCGGGATCTACGGTCTGGCGTTCGTGGTCCTGGCGCTCCTCCTCTTTCCCTCGGTGATGGACGAATGACTGGCTCGACCCTCGGGATGCGGGCGGCGGACGCAGGGGACCGGTTGGTCCGCCGGGGACTGGCGATCTCGGCGGTCGGGCTGGTGGCGTTGGGCGGGATCTACTACCTGGCCCTGACCCAGACCCCGACCGAGCGCTGGCAGGGCCTGGCCCAGAAGATTCTCTACCTCCATGCCCCGGCGGCGACCACCGCGCTGATGGCGTTTCTCCTCACCGGTGTGGCCAGCGCGATGTACCTCTGGCTCAAGGACCCCCGGATCGACGCCTTCGCCGAGTCCTCGGCGGAGGTCGGGCTGGTGTTCGGGACGGTGATGCTCACCACCGGGCCACTCTGGGCCAGGCCGGTTTGGGGCACCTGGTGGCAGTGGGAACCCCGTCTCACCCTCACCCTGCTGCTGGTGCTGCTCTTTCTCGGATACCGGGCCCTCCGGGCCGCGATCGACGACCCGGGCGAGCGGGGTCGCTATGCCGCGGTAATCGGCGTCATGGCCCTGGTGCTGGTGCCCTTCGTTCACCTCAGCGTCTATCTCTTCCGCACCATCCACCCGCAACCGGTCGTCCTCAAGCCCAGTCAGCCCACGCTGCCCTGGGAAATGCTCCGGACCCTGCTTCTTTCGTGGGCGGTGTTCCATCTGTTGCTCTACGTGGGGTTCGTGACGACCCGGTACGGCCTGGCCCGCCGGGCGGCGGCGGAGGGGGCGTGAGCGAGACCCCGGCCACGGGCGCGTACATGGTCGCGGCCTATGTAGTGGGGGCCGTCATCCTGCTGGGCTACGCGGCGAGCCTCTGGCGACGAGCCCGCTCGGCACCGCGCGCCGAGCCGGAGGCCAGGTAGCAGGGCCCGAAGCCGGGGATCGGGGCTCGACTCGGCCCTCGCGGGCCCGGCGTCTCGATCCGGCACCACGCAGCGCAGCGACAGGCCGTCGAAACGCATGAGCTTCCGACTGCAGAACCACGCCCCGGCCTGGCCGGCCGTGCTGGCGGTTCCGGTTGGGGTCATCGGCGTCCACCTCGTGGTCGCGATCCTCACTCCCTACGAACTTCATCGGGACGAATTCCTGTACCTCGCGATGGGGCGAAACCTCCGTCTGTTCGGCATGGATTTTCCGCCCTTCATCGCGATTCTGTCGGAGATCCAGCGCGCGCTCCTCGGTGACGTGCTCTGGGGAATCCGACTGGGGCCGGCCGTCGCCCACGGGGTGCTGGTGTTGGCGACCGGGCTGACCGCGTGGCGGCTTGGCGGGGGGGGGGTCGCCCAGACGCTGGCCATGGGCGTGGTCGCCACGGGCCCGTTGTTCCTGCGGGCTGGCAGCCTGTTCCAGCCGGTGGTGTTCGAGCAGCTCTGGTGGACTGTCGCCCTGTATCTGCTCGTGGTCCTCGCGGACGAGCCTCCCGGGAAGGCGTCACTCAGGTGGTGGGTCCTGCTGGGCCTGGCGGGCGGGATCGGCCTCCTGACCAAGTTCTCCGTTCTGATCTTCGGCGCCGGCATCCTGGTGGCGCTTCTGCTGGCCAGGAGGTCGTGGCTCGCGCAGCCCGGACCATGGCTGGCCGTTGGGACCGCCCTGCTCGTCGGGTCGCCGTCATGGATCGGGCAGATCCGGCTCGGATGGCCCCTCCTTTCGCAGATGGAAACACTCCAGCGCGCTCAGCTGCACCACGTGAGCTACGGCTCGTTTCTGCTCGACCAGGTGTTGATGCATGGACCGGGAGGTTCGCTGCTGGCCGTGACCGGCGCGATCGGATTGCTCAGGCACCGTGGGCTGGCCCGGTGGAAGGTCGTGGGCTGGGCGTGCGTGGCCGCGTTCGCGATCATCTGGGGACTCCGGGGCAAGCCCTACTACGCAGGGCCCCTGTTTCCCACGCTCATCGCCGCCGGCGCGGTCGTCGTCGCCGCTTCGCTGGCGACCAGACGGCGACGACTCGCCCTGGCTGGGCAGGCCGCCGGGTTCGCGCTCGCGATCGGATGGGGCGTCCTCCTGTTTCCCCTGGCACTTCCCATCCTTGGGCCCGAGCCCACGGCCCGCCTGGCGGCCAGGCTCGGCATGACGGCCGCGGTCACGACCAACCAGGGCGTCGTGCTGGAACTGCCGCAGGACTACGCCGACATGCTCGGATGGGAGCGCAAGGTGGGCCGGATCGCCGAGGTGTACCACGGCCTGCCGCCGGCCGACCGGCAGGAGGCAGTGATCGTGACCAGCAACTACGGCCAGGCCGGCGCGATCGACTTCTACGGCCCTCGACACGGTCTCCCCCGGGCCCGGCTCCCCAAGGGCAGCTACTGGTTTTTCGGGCCCGGTGACCTGCCTGGTCGGGTCGTCATCAAGGTGGGCGACGATCGGCGCGCCCTCGAGCCCTACTGCGATTCCGTCGAGCTCGGGGACCGGATCGACGAGCCGTGGGTGGTGCCCGAGGAGCGGGATCTCGCCATCTGGATCTGCCGCACCTCGGCCGGCTCCCTCCAGGAGCTCTGGCCGAGGTTCAAGGGCAGGAACTGACGTGTGGCGCTGGCTTGGCGACAGCCGGCGAGCGGCGGCCGGCGGCGGGTGGACGGCGGGTGTTACCGCGTGGCCGGAAGGTACCGGTGATGGGACGCGTCCCGCCGCAGGGCTCCCTCCCGCGCCAGCAGGTCCAGCAGACAATGCGCCAGCCCGGTGTAGTGACCCGGTGGATGGTGCCCGATGTCGAACCCCGCCACGAGGTCGGCGTCGGTGATCCCTCCGGGATTGGCGCGGGCAAACCGCTGCACCGTGTCGAGGAGGCCGGTCAGGTGTTCCGCCAGCTCGCGCTCCAGGCCAGGCGGCCGGCGCGCGTGGTCCAGCTCGGCCGTGACACCCCGCCGGACCGCCGTGTTGGTGAGGAGCCCGCCCTCGCTTTCGATCCCGTGCTCCTCGATCAGCCGGGCGACGGCGCGGATCGCCTCGGCCTCGGAGACATCCTCCAGCAGGATGCTCACGCACGCCCGATGGCCGGCGGCGGCGATCTCCCGGGTCCGCCGCCCCCGGGGCGTGTCGTCCTCCCGCACCAGGTGGTCATAGCGCCGCGGTCCCGATCCTCGACCCACGTAATAGGGCGTGGGCGGGTCGGTTCGAGGATCCTTGAGCGCGTACACGTAGAAGCTGACGTCGGTCACGGTACCTCCAGTCAGGCGGCGCGGCGGAGGAGGAGGGCCGCGTTGATTCCGCCGAACCCGAACGAGTTGCTGAGCAGGTACTCCGGGTCGGCGTCGCACCCGTCTCCCGGAAGGTAGTCGAGGTCGCAGTCGGGATCGCGTTCGGTGAGGTTGAGGGTCGGGGGAAGCCATCGCCGCATCGAGGCCAGGGCGCAGATCGCGGCCTCGAAGGCCCCGCTCGCGCCGAGCGCGTGGCCGTAGTACCCCTTGGTCCCGCTCACCAGGAGTCCGGCCGGGTTCGAGCCGAACACCGCCTTGATCGCGGCCGTCTCGGTCGGATCGTTGAGGGGCGTGGACGAGCCATGGGCGTTCACGTACTGGACCTCCCCCGGTTCCACTCGCGCGCTTCGGAGCGCCAGCCGCATGGCGCGGGCGGCCTGCCGCCCGTCCGGAAGCGGGGCCGCCATGTGATGGGCATCGTTGGTGAGCCCGTAGCCCACCACCTCCGCGTAGACCGGCGCTCCCCGCGCCAGAGCCCGGTCCCGCTCCTCCAGCACCAGCACCGCCGCGCCCTCGGCCATCACGAAACCGTCGCGGTGCCGATCGAAGGGCCGGCTGGCCGTGGCGGGATCCTCGTTGCGGGTGGACATGGCCCGGATCAGGGAGAAGGCGCCGAAGGTGAGCGGCGCCAGCGGCGCCTCCGCGCCACCCGCCAGCATCGCGTCGGCCTCGTTCCGTTGGATGGCCCGGAAGGCCTCGCCAATGGCGATCGCGCCCGAGGCACAGCTCATCCCGTTGGTCACGTTCGGCCCGGAGAGGCCGAAGTCGATCGCCAGGTTGCAGCTCGACGCACCGGCGAAGACGGTGAGAGCCAGTCCGGGATCCACCGACCGGAGCCCACCCGCCAGAAACCGCTGATGCTGGGTTTCGGCCAGCGACACGCCGCCGAGTGCCGTCCCCATCATCACGCCCACCCGGTCACGATCCTCGCGGGCCGGGTCGAGCGCCGCGTCCTCGAGGGCCAGTCGCCCCGCCACGATTGCCAGCTGGCTGCACCGGTCCAGTCGCCTGGCCCGGCGCGCCTCCAGCAGCTCGGCGGGGTCGAAGTCGCGGATCTCTCCCGCGATCCGGCTCCGGAAGGGCTCCGGGTCGAATCGACTGACGGTCCGGATCGCGGAGCGCCGCGCCCGCAGCCCTTGCCAAAGGCCTTCTCGGCCCACGCCGATCGGCGTTACCGCGCCGATCCCGGTAATCACCACCCGGCGGTCAGTCACGCCGGCCCTCCAAGTGACGCTTGAGGCCCGCCAGCGTGCGGGACGCGATCCCGTGCACGAACACCGGGCCGATCACCCACTCGGCCGCCGGCCGTCGGATCAGGGGCCAGGCGGGACCCACCCAGTCGTGGGTCAGGTCCACCCGGCTGCCATCCGGGGCAGCGCCGATCCTCCAGAGTACGTCCATGCCCCGCGTGATGCCCCGGACGTGGCGGTAACGCACCTCGCGGGCTGTGGGGTCGACCTCCATTTCCGACACCCACCAGGTGGGGTACTTGAGCACCCCGAACGGTCGCCACGCGGCCATCTCCACCAGTCCGCCGCCATCCCGTCGCTCCAGCATCCGGACCCACCGGTAGTGGGGCAGGAAATCGGGCCAGCGCTCGACATCCCTGGCGGCGCCGAAGACCCGGTCCGGTGGGGCGGCGATCTCGATCCGGTCGACGGTGCGCATCATGAGGCGGTACTCCACCATGCCACGATCCGGGCGCCAGGTCGCCGGGCCACCGTGGCCGTCGCACCGGCCTCGGCCAACACCGCCGCGAGCGGTGCGGAACGGAACCCCCGCGCCAGCGACAGCACGCCGTCCTCGCGCGTGGCCCGGTCGAAGCCCAGGACACGGCTGGCCAGTCGGAACCCCCACGCGGCAGCCCGCGATGGCCTGAGGTCGGACAGTACCACCCCCAGTCTCGCCACCCGGCTGGCCTCGCGGGCCAGGTCCCGGACGCCGGCGCGGGTCAGGTGGTGTGCCACCTGACTCACCAGCGCCACGTCCACCGACCGGTCGCGGAGGGGAATCCGACGACCGTCTCCCAGGACGGTCGGGAGCCCGCGTGCCCAGGCGGCGCGGGCGGCGACGGGGTGCCGCTCGAGCCCGACGACCTCGAGGGTGGTGCCGGAACGCGCGAGCCAGCGCCGGAGCGCCTCGGGGACGTCGCCCAGGCCGGTCCCGATGTCGATCAGGACCAGGCGGGCCGGCCGGGTGCCGCCGAGGAGCCGCGCCACGCCCCATCGCGCCGCGGCCAGGCCCCCGAACCAGCGGTTTGCGCGCGCGATGTTGGCGAGCGACTCGCGGACCATCGCTGGCGGCGCGTCGAGATCGTCGAGCAGCTCGAGTCCCGCGGGCGGGGGCCCCACGGCCGACTCAGGGAAGACCATGGTAGCCCCCCCGGAAGTACAGCAGGGGTCGGCCGTCGTGCACCTCGCCGCCCACCACCCGGCCTACCACGATGCTGTGGTCTCCCACGTCGTAGATGGCGAATCGGTCGCAGTGGATCGTGGCGATCACCCCCTCGAGCAGGATCCAGCCGTCGCCCGTCTCGCGGTACCCGATTCCGTCAAACCGATGACGGGCCGGCCCCGCGAACCGGCGAGAGGTCGCTTCCTGATCGGCCGCCAGGACGTTGATCACGAAACCCCGGGCGGCCAGGACCACCGCGTGGAACTCCGCGCCTCGATCCACGTTGACCGAGACCAGCGGCGGGTCGAGCGAGACCGAGGTGAAGCTGTTGGCCGTCATCCCGGCCGGCGAGCCGTCGGCGGCGGTGGCGGTGATCACCACCACGCCGGTGGCAAAGCGCCCGCAGAGCTGGCGGAACTGGGCCGCGTCGACGTCGGACATCGGGGGGCTCCTAAAGGACCATGGCCGCCAGGAACCCGGGGCGCAACACCGCCCAGGGGGGAACGAACTGGCCCGTGACACCCACCAGGGTGTGGGCCAGGCCACGCCGTTCGAGTCGGGCCACGGCGCGGTCGAACAGAGCAGGGGCCAGCATCCCGTAGGCGATCATCCGCTCGACCGCCCACTTGCCGGCGAAGGCGCGGCGGCGTGCCCGACGATACTCGGCCAGGTCCGCTGCCAGAACCGGCCCGGGGCGGGACAGGGCCCGGGACGCTGCCTCGGCGGCCAGGGTGGCGCCGATCAGGGCGGTGCAGATGCCCTCACCGGTGAACGGATCGAAGAACTCCGCGGCGTCACCCACCAGCAGCGCCCCATCGGCCACCACCCGCCGGGCGCGAACGTGGAATGGGCCGCTGGCGAGCACCGGTCGGACCACCCGCTCCGGAGCCACCCTCCCCCGCACTCCCGGGAACGTGTCGAGGGCGGCATGCCAGAACCCCGAGCGGTTGCCCCGGGCGGCGCGGGCCCGGGTCGCAGGAACCACCAGGGCCACGTTCACCAGCCCGCCGCCAATGGCGTTGAGGCCCACATAGCCCTCGGGGCCCACGTGCATCTCCGCCGTGTCGCCCAGCCCGGGCAGCCCGCTGACGTGCGCCACGAATCCGACCCGCGTCAGCGGGCCGCGCCGTCGCCCACCGATCAGGCGTGCGGTCACGGATCGGAGACCCTCGGCCCCGACCAGGAGCCGAGAGCGGACCTCGACCCGGGCGTAACCCCGCCGGAGCACCGCGCCGCACACCGCACCCCGATCGTACAGCAGGGCGGTCAGGGTGGTTCCCTCCACCACGGTCACGCCGTCCTCGCGAGCCTGCTCCACCAGCGCATGGTCCAGGATGGTACGGGCCAGCGACAGGCCGGTACGGCGGAACGGCGTTACCCCCGCCCGCTCGAAACGACCGGTGAGGGAGGCCCCCCGGGGCCCATGGACCGTGGCGCCGGCGAGCGGGCGGCCGGCGGGCTCCACCCGATCCAGAACGCCGAGCCTGTGGAGATGGCGGAGCGCCTCGGGGCTGAGGTACTCGGAGCAGGCCTTGTCGCGCGGGAAGAAGGCCCGGTCGATGGCGCAGACCCGGAATCCGGCCCGGGCCAGGTGGATGGCCGTCGCCGCGCCGGCCGGGCCGAGACCGGCCACCAGCACATCGGTCCGGGCAGGAAGGGTCACCCGACCCGCTGGTACTCGACGCCCTCGAGAATCAGGCGGCGGTTGTCGAAGGCCGGGATCTCGTAGGGCAGGGTCTGGCTGGCCCCGGTGTCGTCATAGCGGACCTCCACCGCGGTGCCGCGGTCCGTCCAGGTGCAGGTTCGCGACACGGTGCGCCGAATCCCCTCCACGAAGGAGAAGGTGGTACGCTCGAACCCGCAGGTCCGGTTCGGATTGAACTGCCATCGGGTGGTCCATTCCTGAAGGTCGCCCGTGACGGAGATCAACAGCGTCACCTGCCAGGCTCCGATGACGGGCGAGGCCGACGAGGACCGCCCGGTCGGGCGATCCTGCGGCTCAAAGAGACCGACCGGCGAGCGGGGCTCGCCTCCGCACCCGCTCAGGAGGGCCCCCACCAGTACCAGGCCAACGCTCCCAGGGCCGCTGCCGCACCGGTGGTGACCGCGTTCACGCCATCGTTGTTCAGCCATCGCCACCCCCGTCGATACTCGCTCAGGGCGCCGCACCCGTGGACCGGGTCCTCGGTCTCCCGGTCGCAGGTGGAGCAGTGGAACCGCGCCTGGACGGCAGACCCGAGGACCGAATCCAGCCCCATGCCCAGGATTCCGACCCCCACTGCGGTCAGGTACAACCCTGCGCCGGCGCCCGGCTGGCTCGCGACGGCGGTGAGGGCGACCAGGGCTGCCCCGACCAGGCCGCCCGAGCTGCCGAACCAGGTCACCCCGCCGCTGGCGCCGGGGGCCACCCTGGCCCCCCTGAGGATATCCCGCGGCGGCCTCGGGCTCAACGCGCCCAGCCCGGTGGCCCAGGTGTCGGCCGCGGCCGCCGCCAGCGTCATGGTCACGAGCCAGAATCCGAGTCCTGGCACAGGCTGCTCGAGGGGAGCGACCAGGGCGGCCGCGCCACCGTTGGCCAGGACCTGCCAGTGATTCCGGGTCTCCCGCCCACGGTCGGCGTTCCCGGACCGGTCGCCAGTCCCCAGCCGTCCCACCACCGTGCTCGATCCGAAATACACTCCGAGGACGGCCATGCCGGGCCACCCGGTGGCCCCGAGAATCAGCGTTCCGACGCCCCACCCGGCGATCGCTCCGGAGCGGGTCAGTGCGCCGAGCCGCCAGGAGGCCAGTGACACCAGCCCGGCGACCAGGGTGGCGAGAGCGACAGGCATCGGGCCAATCTACTTCCGCCCTTGGAGTGGTCGAATTCCGTCCTTAAGTTGCCGGCCGTCCCCACCGCCGTCAGCCTGCCGTGCCCGAGATTCATCCGGTTCACGCGATCGTGCCCCTCTCGCTGCTGGAGGCGATCCGCAACTTGGATACCCCGATCGACGATGGGCTCGCCGACCTTCCGACAGAGACGGCGTCGCGGCGGCTGGGGATGAGTGCGACGGTGGCCGCGCAGATCGAGCGGTATCGGGACATGGCCCGGCGCGCAACCAGCGTGGCGGGCGACGAAGCCGTGCAGGTCTTCCGCCTGGTGGGCCGGCGTCCGGATGCGACGCTGGTCTACGCCGATGCCGGCCGCCGCGCCGCCCGCCTGGCCGCTGGTCGCCGCCGGCCGTCCCGATCGGCTCGATGGTTTCTTCCCCAGCGGCTCCGCCGAACCCTGGGCGAACGGCGCGCGGTTCGCCTTGCAGCCCGGTTCTTCGGGATCCAGCTCGCCCGCGGAGGGAGCGTGGTGACGGCGACCATGGGAAATTCCCTGGCGACCGCGGCCGGATTCGCCGGCCCCGGCTGCTACTTCTACAGCTCGCTGCTGGGCGAGCTGCTTCGGGTGACGAGCGGCTTCGAAGGGGCGATGGTGCACGAGCGCTGCGTCGGCGGGGGCGGGGACGCGTGCGCCTGGCGCTCCGCGGAAGCGGAGGGGTGGTGAATGCGACGACTGGCGACTCTGGATCGCGAGGCGCTGGCGGCAGGACTCGACGCCGCCGGTGCCGATGGCTGGCTCCTGTTTGACTTCAAGGGCCTCAACCCGATCGCGCTCCGACTGCTTGGCGTGGGGTCCGGAACCCGACGGCTCTTCGTCTACCTGCCCCGATCAGGACCGCCCACGGCGATCGCCCATCGGATCGAGCTGGGGCCGACCCGGGAGTTCCCCGGAACGGTCGTGCCCTACGCTCGCTGGCAGGAACTGGACGCGGCGCTCCGGCAGGTTGTCGGGGGACGGACGGTGGCGATGGAGGTCTCGCCTGGCGATGCGGTTCCGTACCTCGACCGGGTTCCGATGGGCGTGGTGGAACTGGTGACCCGCGCCGGGGCCCGGGTGGTGCCGAGCGCGCCCCTGGTGACCCGGCTCGCGGCCCGGTGGACGCCGGAGGAGGCCCGGGACCATATCGAGGCGGCGGAGATCCTGGCCCGGGTGGCACGGACCGTCCTGGCGGAGGTGGTCCACGAGGTCGGTCGGGCCACCGAGACCGCGGTGCAGCAGCGGGTGATCGAGGCGCTGGAGCGGGAAGGCCTCGTCGTGGACCGAAACCACCTCCTGCCGATCGTCGGGTTCGGTCCCAATGCAGCCAACCCTCATTATGAGCCGACCGCCAGCACCGAGCGGACCCTCGAGGCCAACCAGGTGGTGCTGATCGATCTCTTCGCGGGCCGGTCACTTGACACGGTCTTCGCCGACCAGACCTGGATGGGCTTTAGCGGTCGCACCGTCCCCGACGAGGTCGGCCGGGTCTGGACCACGGTGCGCGACGCCCGGGACGCCGCGCTCGAGACGGTGTGGAGCGCCGCCCGGGATGGACGTCCCCTACATGGGTACCAGATCGATCAGGCGGCGCGCCGGGTGATCGACGCGGCCGGCTACGGCGACTACTTCGTCCACCGCACCGGCCATTCGATCGACCGCGACTTGCACGGATCGGGCCCCCACTGTGACGACTACGAAACCCGGGACGATCGCGAGCTGGTTCCGGGCGTGGGGTTCTCGGTCGAGCCGGGGGTGTACCTCACCGGACGCTTCGGGGTCCGGAGCGAAGTGAACGTGTACTGGGCGCCGGACGGTCCGCGGGTGACGCCGGCGGAGCCCCAGCGGGAGCTGATCGTTCCCTAGTCGCTCCGCCGGCCCGCGGCCGGCGCGACGGAGGCACATGGTTCGATCCCTGCTGCTGGCCGCCGGGCTGCTTCAACCCGCCGATTCCGGACTCCTGCTCAAGGTCGTGCGGTTCTACCGCGCTGACCCCGCCCAGGCCCCCGGCGTCACCCAGGTCATCGCGATGCTCGGAATTCCGGGAGACCTGGCCACTGCGGGCCCGTCCGGGGAGGCAAGTCTCGGCTTCACCGCCCGAGTGGTCGGCGATGCCGGCGTGCTCTACGAACAGACCTGGCGGAAGCGGACCGGGATCCCGTTCCCGCGGGGGGACGCGGACCGGCTCGACCTGCTTCGCTTCTCGCTGGCGCGCGGCAGCTACCAGCTCGAGACCTCGGTGGAGGATTCGGTCTCGGGACGCCGGCTGCGGGCGGTGGTGCCGATCGACGGGTTTGGAGCGCCCCCGTCCGCCTCCGACCTCCTCCTCAGCTCGTGGCTTCGGCCCGTCACTCCGGGCGACACCGTGCCCCAGCCCGGGGAGTTCCGTCGAGGTGGCCTGGTCCTCGCCATCGCCCCGGAGGTGGCCGTCGGCGGATCAGCGGCCTCGATCGCCTACCTGATCGAGACCTATTCCGGCGCCGCCATCGACGGAGCCCTCACCATCACGATCGCCGACCACGCCGGGGGGGTCCGACGTCGCACCGAGCCGACGCCGGTGCGGGTGGTGGCCGGCATCGGCCTGCTGAGCGGCGCGGTCGAGGCGACCGACCTCGAGCCAGGACGATTCCGACTGGTGGCCTCCCTTTCGATGGCCGGCCAGACGGTGACCCGGGAGGCCGAGTTCGTGGTGGATCCGGCGGCCGCGGTCTCCAGGGCGGCGCAGAGCGACCTCGCCTATTTCGCCGGGCTGGCCGGCGCCGAGCTCGACCAGGCGTTCGCCCCGCTCGGGCTCATCGCCGAACCGGGCGAGTTGGAGGGCTGGCCGGACCGCGGCCCGGATGCCGCCAAGCGGCGGTTCCTGGCCCGGTTCTGGGAACGGCGGGATCCGACCCCAGCCGCCGGCAACGAGCGGCGGGCCCGGTTCTACGACGGGGTCACCTATGCCAACGTCTTCTACGCTGATTCCGCCCGGCGGCTCCAGGGCTGGGAGACCGATCGGGGCCGGATCTTTCTGCGGGAGGGCCTCCCCACTCAGACCGTTCGCAGGCAGGCCCGCGGTCCGATTCCGTCATACGAGGTCTGGCGGTACTTCGAGCGGGGCTTGCGGTACTACGTCTTCGCCGATCGCGGCGGCCGGGGCGGAATCGCGCTGATCCGGTCCAGCGACCCCCGGGAGCCCGGCGACCGGCGCTGGCAGGAGATTCTCACGCCCGCGGGGGTGCAGGAAGTGCTCGGCCTGGTCGGTCGCGAACTGCTGGGCGACAATCCGTGGTGACCGCTCGGGGGCGGCCACTGCGCGGTCAATGCTCGGGGTGGATGGAGGCGGCCGCCCGGGTCAGCTCGAGCCGCTCCGGCGGCCCCTCGCGGTGCCCGAACGGCAGCATCCGGTCGACGCTCATCGCAACAAAGAGCAGGGCGA
This sequence comes from uncultured Gemmatimonas sp., assembly GCA_964521535.1. Classification (GTDB taxonomy): domain Bacteria; phylum Gemmatimonadota; class Gemmatimonadetes; order Gemmatimonadales; family GWC2-71-9; genus SHZU01. Next base: position 12,878 of record CAZFSA010000037.1, on the reverse strand, counting down.
GGTACAGCAGCGAGTAGCGGTACATCTTCCACGCCGTGGGGGTCACCCCCGACTCCCGAAGCAGACGGACGCAATACCACAGCAGCCGCCCGCCGAGCACCAGGGCCACCCCTCCGTAGAACAGGCCCTGGTGGCCCGACAGGGTGGGAAGCAGCGAGAGGGGTACCAGGAGAAGGGTGTACCCCAGCATCCGGAGCTTGGTGTGGTGCTCCCCCTTCACGACCGGAAGCATCGGAATCCCCGCCCGGGCATAGTCTGCCTGCTTGATCAGGGCCAGGGCCCAGAAATGGGGCGGGGTCCAGTAGAAGATGATGGCGAAGAGGTAGAGCGCGCCGAGCCCCAGCTCGTTGGTGACTGCCGCCCAACCGACCAGCGGCGGGAACGCGCCGGCGGCTCCGCCGATCACGATATTCTGCGGGGTGCTCCGCTTGAGCCAGACGGTGTAGATCAGGACGTAGAACAGGAGCCCGGCCAGGGCGAGCCATGCCGACAGCGGGTTGACGAAGGTCCAGAAGAGCGCGAACGCCACCGCCCCCAGGGTGACGCCAAAGAGCAGGGCCGCACCTGGCGGGATCCGGCCAGCCGGAATCGGGCGCAGCCGGGTTCGTCCCATCGACTGGTCGATGTCCCGGTCGAACCACATGTTGATGGCGTTGGCACCCCCCGCCATCAGAAACCCGCCGAGCACCACCCAGGCCACGAGCGCCGGGGAGGGCAGCCCGCGGTCGGTGACGAACATCGGGGCGATGGTCGTCAGCAGCAGCAGCGAGATGATTCGCGGCTTGGTGAGCGTGAGCAGATCGCGGAGAATCGGCACCATCAGTACCTGGTCGGCCCGCCATCTTCCGGGGCGGGAAGCCGCGGGACGGGACTCCCCGTCCCCGGGCGCCGGCAATATACCGCGCCGCGGGGCCGACCCGTTAGCGCAGGGTTACCGGGTTGCGACAGACCCTGCTTGACCCTTTGGGGGGTGGTCGTATGTTTGTGCCGTTCCGAACACTGCCCCGGTACGAACGGCTGGAGCCTCCGATGCGGTCTCTCGTCAAGCCACTCGTTTATTCGGTTGCGGCGCTTGGGCTTACGGCCGCGGTCCCCGTCATGGCCCGCGCCCAGGGCGTCACCAGCGCCGCAGTCCAGGGGGTGATCACCCGCGAGGGCGGGGTCGTCGTCGAGGGCGCGACCATCGTCCTGACGAACACCTTGAGCGGCATCACCCAGCGGGCCGTCACCCGGGGGAATGGCCGCTTCCTGATCGAAAATGTCGAACCCGGTGGACCCTATCTGATCGAGGTCCGGGCCATCGGCTTCGAGCCCAGCTCCCGGACCGGCATTTTTCTCGCGCTGGGGCAGCGCTACCAGGCCAATTTCGACCTCAAGCCCCAGGTGGTGGTGCTGGAGGAACTCGCGGTGGTGGCGGTGACCAATCCGCTCATCAATCAGGGCCGCACCGGGCCGGCCTCGACCATCACCGACACGGCCATCGCGCGGCTCCCGCTTCTTGGGCGAAACTTCACCTCGCTGATCAGCACCAACCCGCAGGTGGTGCCGGGCCGGACCGGCGGCGTTTCGATCGCCGGCCAGAACAACCGGTTCAACACCATTCTGGTTGACGGAGGCGTGAACAACGACGTCTTCGGCCTTCCGGCGTCGGGCACGCCTGGCGGGCAGGCGGGAGCGAAGCCGCTCTCGGTCGAGGCCCTGAGAGAGTTCCAGGTGCTGGTGGCGCCGTTCGACGTCCGGTACGGCAGCTTCTCGGCGGGCCTGGTCAACGCGGTCACCAAGAGCGGCACCAACCGGGTGTCCGGGTCGTTCTTCGGCTACCTCCAGCGGCCGGAGCTGGTGGGCCCCGATACGGCCAGGGGCAAGGTGGCCCAGTTCGACATCAAGCAGTATGGCTTCACGCTCGGCGGCCCGATCCTTCGGGACAAGGCCCATTTCTTCGTGGCCGGCGATTTCCAGAGCCGGACCACGCCGTTCTTCGGCCTGGAGGCCGGCGAGCCGGAGACGGGTATCAGCGTCGCCACCGCCGAGCGGGTGGCGAACATCCTCCGGAGCAACTACGGCTTCGACCCGGGCGGGGTGGCGGCGCCGGTGCTCGCCCAGCCGGACAACAACCTCTTCGCCAAGGTGAGCTGGCAGCTCAGCCAGGATCACCTGCTCGAGGTCTCGAACAACTTCGTCAAGACCAACGACGACAACTTCGCCCGCAACGTCCGGAACCGGGTGGATCGCGACGGGTGGATGCTCTCGAACAGCGGCTACAAGTTCCGCAATACCACGAACAGCACCCGGCTCAAGCTTACCAGCACCTTGGGATGGGCTTCCAATGAGCTGCTGGTCTCCTATCAGAGGGTGCGCGATCGCCGGGCCAGCAACAACAACGACGTCCCGCTGATCCTGGTCCAGGGCGACGTGGCCGGCAATTACATCGCGGCGGGGAGCGAAAAATTCTCCCAGGCCAACGAACTCGACCAGAACGTGCTCGAGATCACCGACAACCTCACCTTTGCCACGGGCCGGCATCAGTTCACCCTGGGCACCCACAACGAGTTCTTCGATTTCCGGAACCTGTTCTTCCCGGGCTCGAAGGGCGTCTGGACCTTCGCCAGCGCCGACGCCCTGGCCGCCGGCACGCCCAACCGGTACGAGATCGCGCTGGAGACTCGTCCCGGGGGCGCCACCGCGGACTGGGCGGTGAAGCAGCTCGGCGGGTACCTCCAGGACCGCTGGAGCGCCACCGACCGGCTGACGCTGACCCTGGGCCTCCGGTTCGACGTCCCCTTCAACGACAAGCCGGTCGAGAACACCGCCCTCACCGGGTCGGTGTTCCGGATCAATACCTCGAACTTCCCGAGCGGCAACGTGCTGGTGTCGCCCCGGTTCGGCTTCAACTACGACGTCTTCGGCACCCAGAACACCATCGTCCGGGGCGGGGTGGGGATCTTCAGCGGCCGTCCGCCCTACGTCTGGCTGTCCAACGCTTTCACCAACACCGGGCTGGAGCAGGTGACGCTGGTCTGTACCGGCGCCGCCGTGCCGACGTTCACGGTGAACGTGGCCAACCTGCCGCAGACCTGCGCCACTGGCGGTCCCCCGTCGCCGCCGGTGGCCACGGTCAACTTCTTCGACTCGAATTTCCGGTTCCAGCAGGCGGTCAAGTACTCGGTGGGGGTGGACCAGCAGCTCGGCTGGGGCGTGGTCGGGACCCTGGACTTTCTCTACACCAAGGCCCGGAACCAGCTCTACTTCCAGGACCTGAACATCACCGAAGAGGGGCTCAACGGCGAAGGGCGGATGATGTACGGCCTGCCCAATTCGGCCGGCACGGCCATCGTCCGGAGCCGGCCGTCGACCGCCTTCAACCAGGTGATCCGGCACGAGAATCGGAACGCCGACTGGTCCTACCTGGTCACCGGCCAGCTCCAGAAGCGGTTCAGCAACAACATCGAGTTCAGCGCGGCCTATACCTACTCCAAGACCAAGGACCTGATGTCACTGGGGTCCAGCATCGCCAGCTCCAACCTCATCAACACCCCCCTGGCCGGCACCCAGCGGGATCGCGAGCTCCAGCTCTCGGCCTTCCACGTCCCGCACAAGATCTCGATCAGCGGCAGCGTGGGCCTGCCGTTCGACATCGGCGCGTCGATCATCTACAGCGGGCGGTCGGGAACGGGCTATGCCTACGTCGTCAACGGAGACGCCAACGGCGACGGGATCACCACCAACGACCTGGTGTATGTGCCGCGAACGGCGGCCGAGATCTCGCTCACCAGCCCCACGGCGTGGGACTCGCTCAACGCCTTCATCAACCGGGAACCCTGCCTCCGGACTCAGCGGGGCAAGATCATGGAACGGAATACCTGCCGGAACCCCTGGATGAACTTCGTGGACCTCCGGTTCACCAAGTACATCCCCACGGTGAGCGGGCAGGGTCTGCAGATCAGCGCCGACGTGTTCAACCTGCTCAACCTGATCGACCGCGACTGGGGCCTGATCCGGGAGACCAACCTGTTCGAGCAGCGGACCCTGCTCAACCTGGCGGGCTACGATACCCGCGGCACCGCGTCCACCGCGGATGACCGCGGCCGCTATACGCTGGCCGCACAGAACTTCTTCCGAGAGCGGGTCCAGGTGAGCCCATCGCGTTGGCGGATGCAGCTGGGCGCGAAGTACGTGTTCTAGGTCCGGACCCGCGCCAGCAGCACCGCGGCCAGGGCGAGGAAGAAGAGGTTGGGGAACCAGGCGGCGAAGGCAGGGTGCACCACGCCGGCGGCGCCCACCGCCTTGGCCAGGTTGATCAGCAGGAGATACAGGACCGTCGTGCCAAGGCTGATCGCGATCCCCCAGGCCGTGCCGGCCCGGGGGTTGGACATCGCGAGCGGGGCCCCGAAGAGCGCGATGATGAGGCAGGCGGCCGGCAGCGCCAGCTTGACGGCCAGTTCCACCTCCAGCTTCCTGGTATCGTTGCCGGAACGGGCCAGGGTCCGAATGTATTCCTGCAGCTCCCGGTAGGTCATCTCCTCCGGCCGCTTGGGCTCGATCAGCAGGGAGCGGGGTGGCTCGTCGAACGTGGCGAGGTCCAGCTCCGCGAAGCGCACCGACGCGGTCGTGGTCGAGTCGCCGAGATAGTGGGCGGTCCCGTTGAGCAGCCTCCACCGGCGCGCCGAATCGTTCCATCGGGCGCTGTCGGCCCAGATGGCCAGGTTGGGAAAATCGGGGCGACTGCTGGGACGCTCGAGCAGCAGCTGCTGCATCGTCTCGGTTCGGGTGTCCAGCGACCGGACCGTGTACACCCACCCCCCGTCGGCGCGGTACACGAAGCTGAAGCGGCTGGTCTGGCTCCGCGCCACCCGTTCCCGCTCGAGTTCGAGCTGCCGAGCCGTGGTCTCGGTCGCGAACTCCGCCACGTAGTAGTCCGCGATCCCCGCCAGGCCCGCCGCCAGGAACAGCGGCAGCATCAGGCGGTGGAAGCTCACCCCGCCGGCCTTGGCCGCCGTGATCTCGTTATGCCGGGCCAGCGGGCCCACCGTGAACACCGTGGCGAAGAGCGCGGCGGCCGGAATCATGTTGGCCATGTTCACCGGAAGCCCGTAGAGCGCGCTCAGCACGATGCTGCCCGCGCCCAGGCCCCGATCCAGCAGCCGGTTGAGCTTGTCGGTGATGTAGATCATCACCGCGACCACGGGCAGCCCGACCGCGGCCAACAGGAAGATCACGACCCACTGGCGGAGAACGTAGCGGGTCAGGATCCGCATTTCAGTCCCGGTCCCGACGGCGGAATCGCCCCAGCAGCGCCTCGGCCAGCTCGGCCAGATCGCCCCCCCGGGTCGAGCCGAACTCGCGACGCACCCGGCCCAGGCCCAGGAGCCCCGCCACGGCCACGACCAGGTTCGGGAACCACATCGCGAGCGCCGGGTTGACGAATCCGCGATCGGCGAGACTCTCGCCGCCCACCATGCTCACGTAGAAGATCGCGAAAATGGCGAGGCCGCCGCCCAGCACCAGCCCCATCCCGCCCCGCGGGAACCGGAGCGCCAGGGGCACCCCGATCAGCACGAACGTGAAGCAGGCCACGCTGATGGTGTATTTCTTGTGGATCTCCACCTGGAACTGGTTCACCGCCCGGCGGGCCGCGGCCTGCTCCTCCCGGGCGCTCAGCAGATCCGAGGCCGACGTCAGCACCGGCGCCGGCAGGACCCCTGCTACCGGGGTCGCCGGCTGGCCGATCACCAGCGCCGGCGGAGGCGGGGCCGGTGGCACCGGTTCCTGGGCCTGCGCCGCCTCCGGCAGGATCAGCCGGCCGATGGCCCGCTCCAGGTCCCGCCACCGGCCGCAGTGCGGTGTCCAGGCGCTGTCGGCGCCGGCCAGCGGCGAGACCCCGGACAGGGTGAGACGCATGATGGACCTCAGGTCCTGCTCGGCCTGCTCGGCCAGCCGGAGCTCGGCCCGCCGCGCCCGCCGCCGCGAGGCCGTCACCTGGTCCATCATCTCGCAGGTGGTCATCTCCCGGTCGCCGCGGTCGAAGGTCTGGAGGTTCCGCTCCAGAATGTTCTGGACCTCGCGGACCCGGACCAGCATCTCGGTGAACCGGGTGACCTGGATCCGGGCCGGCTCCGAAGCCCGGAATTCATGGACCTTGCCGCTGTGGAGCTGGAAGATCAGGTCGGTTTGGGTCGAGTCGAACGCCATCAGGCCGCTGTCCGCGTAGATCACCCGCCGGACGTCGTAGCCCGACTGGTCGTAGACCTCCACGTCACGGAGCCGGCCCGAGCCGGCATAGACCCGACTGGCCCGGATGTGATACGGCCGAATCTCGTTGATGACCTGCTCCTGCATCGAGAACGCCGGCTTCTTGTGCCCGATGTCGCTCTGCAGGTTGCGCAGCCTGGCGTTGGTTCGGGGCAGCACCTGGTCCACGAAGACGAAGTTGAGCACCGCCATCAGCGCGCCCACGAAGAGCGCCGGCCGGAGCATCTGGGCCACGCTGACGCCGCTCGCCCGCATGGCGGTGATCTCGTTGTCGCTGCCCATCTGGCTGTAGCCATACAGGATCGCCACCAGGACCGCCATCGGCAGGGTGAGGGCGATGATGAACGGCATGCTCAGCAACAGGACCTCAGCGATCACCTGCCAGGGCAGGTCCTTGCCCACAAGGTCGCCGAATCGCTTGGCCAGCTGGTTGATGAGCATCAGGCCGGTCGTGGCCGCGAGCGCAAAAACGAACGGACCGACCAGGGACCGAAGGATGTACCGCCGCAACAGCCGCATCCCTGAAAGCAATAGGGAAGGCGGGCCGGGGAAAAGGGGAACCCCGCGGCCGGCGTTCCCCTTCCGGTTTCCGCGGGTTCCGGTTCCCTTTCCCCCATGTCCGCCCGCCTGGTGCTCCTCGCCACCCTCGGCATGGGATGCCAGACCGCTCCGCCGGCCCGGGAAATCGACGGCGAGGCGGCACTGGCCTATGCCCGGACCCAGGTCGAGTTCGGGCCCCGGATCCCGGGCACCGAGCCGCACCGGCGGATGGGGATCTGGCTTGAGGGTCTGCTCCGGGAACGGGCGGACACGGTCCTGGTTCAGGAATGGACCCATGTCACCCGGAACGGCGACTCGCTCCCGATGCGGAACCTGATCGCCCGGTTCAACCCCGCCGCCCGGCGACGGCTCCTCTTCCTGGCCCACTGGGACACCCGCCCCAGGGCCGACGCCGACACCGGCAGCCGGGCCCTCCAGCCCGTTCCAGGCGCCAACGACGGGGCCTCGGGCGTGGCCGTCCTCCTTGCCATGGCCGATGCCCTCCGCCGTCAGCCGCCGGCCCTTGGCGTGGACCTGCTGTTCGTCGATGGCGAGGACTACGGCATGTTCGACGAGGAGCGCCACGACGTCCTGATCGGGTCGCAGTACTACGCCAGACACCCGGCCCCAGGCCCCGCGCCGGAGTACGCGGTGCTCCTGGACATGGTGGGCGGCCGGAACGCCAGATTCCGCAAGGAGGGCTACTCGGTGACCGCTGCTCCCGGCGTCGTCGACCTGGTCTGGAGCACCGCCCGCCGTCTCGGCCACGGCAACATGTTCCTCCCGGAGACCGGGGGCTCGGTGGTCGATGACCACATCCCTCTCCAGCAGGCGGGGATCCGGGCCATCGACATCATCCCGGACATCCCGGACGGCTACCCGGCGTGGCACACGGTGGATGACACGATCGACCAGCTGAGCCCGGCGACCCTCGCGGCGGTGGGGGATGTGATGATGGCGCTGATCCGGGAGGGCCGCCGGGCCGAATAGCCCGTCTGCCGCGTGGTTTTGCGCCAGGTCGCGTGAAATCGGTTAGCAGGATGCGTCCGGCGGTCCCATCTTGCGGTCATGTCGCGCCGGGAACGTCACGCCATCGCCCTGCTGGTCGGACTCGCTCTCCTGGGTCACGCCCTTCAGGCGACCAGCCTCCTCAGGGGGCGGGCCCCCGGCGCGCTCACGCTGCTCACCTCGCTCCCGGCCGGAGGGCTCGCCGCCCATCAGGCCCGGTCGGCGCGCCTGGCCCGCCCGCTTCAGGCTGGCGAGCGCGTCGACCTCAATCGGGCTCCGGCCGAGGAGATCGCCCGCCTGCCCCGGGTGGGGATGGCCCTCGCCAAGGCGATCGTCCAGGCCCGCTCCGAGCGCGGCGGCTTCGCCTCCCTCGCCGAGGTGGACCAGGTGCGTGGCGTCGGGCCGGCCCTGCTCCGGGTGTTCGACTCCCTGGCCACTCTCGGTGACACCGCCCGGGTCCGGCGCTGGCGGCCCCTCGACCAGGGCCCGGCCAGGGACGCTGGCCCGGTCAACCTCAACACCGCCTCCATCGCCCAGCTCCTGGGGCTTCGGGGCATTGGGCCGAGCCGGGCCCGGGCCATTCTGGCATATCGCCAAAGCCACGGGCCATTCGCCTCGCTGGCGGACCTGGAAAAAGTCCCGGGTCTCAGCCCGGGTCTGGTTCGCCGCCTGGCGCCTCAAGTTACGATTCCGTGAGCCGATAGCCCCCCTGGCACCGGATTCGAATAGGTCGCCCGGACCCCCCTGCCCGAGCGGGCGCAAATCCTTGCAATGGGGGATCGTCTCGATCGCGGGAGCGCCTCGGTAGCAATGGCCAGCGTGGCCACCCCCCCCGGCGTTGGCGACCGCCTGGGTGAGATTCTCCTGTCGGAGAACCTCCTCAGTCGGGAGCAACTTGCCCAGGCCCTGGCCGAGCAGCGCTCGTCGGGTCACCGGCTGGGCTATGTCCTGATCAAGCTCGGCCTGATTCCCGAGGTCGAAGTCACCAAGGTCCTGGCCCGCCAGCACCGGATGCCGGCCGTGGACCTGTCCCGGTTCGAGGTCGACGGCAAGATCCTCAAGCTCATTCCGGGCGACGTGGCCCGGAAGCATTGCGTGCTGCCGCTGAAGCGCGAGGGCCGTACGCTGACGGTGGCCATGGCCGACCCCAGCGACCACGGCCTGCTGCAGGACCTCAAGTTCATCACCCGGTTCGATCTCTTCCCGGTGCTCGCGGGGGAGTACACCCTTCGGAACCTGATCGAGAAGTATTACGACGGCAGCGAGCAGCAGACCCAGCTTCAGGACCTGCTCAAGGACATGGAGGGTCTCGGCCTTACCGACGACCTGGAGCTGGTGCAGGAGGAGGAGGAGGAGCAGGTCGGCCAGGCGCAGATCAACGACGCGCCGGTGGTCAAGCTCATCAACGGGATTCTCACCGACGCGGTCAAGCGCGGGGCGTCGGACATCCACATCGAGTGCTTCGAGCACGAGATGCGGGTGCGATACCGGATCGACGGGGTGCTCCACGAGGTGATGAAACCGCCGATCAAGATGAAGGCGGCGCTGATCTCGCGGGTGAAGATTCTCTCCCAGCTCAACATCGCCGAGCGGCGGATCCCCCAGGATGGGCGGCTCAAGCTCAAGATGGGCGCCAAGGTGATCGACTTCCGGGTGTCGACCCTGCCGTGCCTGTTCGGCGAGAAGATCGTGCTCCGAATCCTCGACAAGGGCAACCTGACGCTGGACCTGACCAAGTTCGGGTTCGAGCCGAAGGCGGAGGAGGACCTGCTCCGGGCGATTCTCAACCCCTACGGCATGGTGCTGGTCACCGGGCCGACGGGCTCGGGCAAGACGACCACGCTGTATTCGGCGCTCCAGCGGATCAACACCGTCGAAACCAACATCATGACGGCCGAGGACCCGGTCGAGTACAATCTCATGGGGATCAACCAGGTCCAGGTCCGGCCGGACATCGGACTGACCTTCGCGGCGGCGCTTCGGGCCTTCCTGCGGCAGGACCCCAACGTGATCATGATCGGTGAGATCCGGGATCTCGAAACGGGGAGTATCGCGATCAAGGCGGCGCTCACCGGCCACCTGGTGCTGTCGACCCTGCATACGAACGACGCGCCCAGCACGGTGACGCGAATGATCGACATGGGGATCGAGCCCTTCAACGTCTCCGCCGCCACCAATCTGGTCGTGGCCCAGCGGCTGGTGCGCCGGATCTGCACCGGCTGCCGGCAGCCTCACAAGTACAAGGACGACGAGATTCGGACCCTGGGTACGGATCTTGACCAGGTCCGGGCCATCCCGTTTCAGCGGGGAACGGGGTGTGAGGCCTGCGGGGGCACCGGGTACCGGGGCCGGGCGGGCCTGTACGAGGTGATGGCGATGTCGCCCGAACTGCGGCGGATGGTGCTGCGCGGGGCCTCGGTGGCGGAGTTGCGCGACGAAGCGGTCCGCGAGGGGATGCTGACCCTGCGGATGGACGGCATCATGAAGATTCGCCGGGGTGTGACCACGCTCGAGGAAGTCCTCAAGGAGACGGCGGCATGAGCGAGCAGGAACTGCGAATCAACCCGGACGCCGGCCAGGCCGGACCGAGCGGGGGCGACGGACGGACCCGTCTGAACCTCCGATCGCTGCTGCAGGAGATGATCGACAAGGACGCGTCCGACCTCCACATTACGGCGGGCGAGCGCCCCAAGATCCGGATCGACGGCGAGATCGTCGATTCGTCCGTGGATCACGTGCTGAGCCCGAAGGACACGCTCCAGCTCGCCTACTCGGTCCTCACCGAGGCCCAGAAGAAGCGATTCGAGCTGGAGGACGAGCTCGACTTCTCGTTCGGGATCCAGAACCTGGCCCGGTTCCGCGGCAACGTGTTCAAGCAACGGGGCTGCGTGGCGATGGTGCTGCGAATGATCCCGTTCTCGGTTCGGACCTTTGCCGATCTGGGCCTGCCGCCGATCGTGGCCAAGCTGGCCGAGAAGCCGCGGGGTCTGATTCTGGTCACCGGACCGACCGGGTCGGGCAAGTCCACCACGCTGGCGGCGGTGATCGACAAGATCAACAAGGAGCGCCGGAGCCACATCATCACGGTGGAGGACCCGATCGAGTTCATCCACCGGCATCAGAGCTGCATCGTCAATCAGCGGGAGATCGGCACCGACACCCGGAGCTTCGCCTCGGCGCTCAAGTACGCCCTGCGCGAGGACCCCGACGTGATCCTGGTGGGCGAGATGCGGGACCTGGAGACGATCGCGGCGGCCCTCACCATCGCCGAAACGGGCCACCTGGTGCTGGCCACGCTCCACACCAACTCTGCCGCCGAGTCGATCAACCGGATCATCGACGTCTTTCCGCACAACCAGCAGTCCCAGGTGCGGGCCCAGCTGGCGTTCGTGCTCGAAGGGGTGCTCACCCAGGCGCTGTTGCCGCGAGCCCGGGGCAAGGGCCGGGTCATGGCCTGCGAGATCATGGTGGCCACCCCCGCGATCCGGGCCCTGATCCGGGACGACAAGATCCACCAGATTTATTCGGCCCTGCAGTCCGGGAAGAAGCACGGAATGCAGACGATGGTGGACTCGCTCTATCAGCTGTACATGAATCGCGAGGTCACCCGGGAGGAGTGTCTCCGGGTCACCAGCGAGCCGAACGAGTTCCTCCGGATGATCGGCGAAAAGCCGCTCGACGATCAGCCGATCATGGAGATCCAGCGTGACAAGGCCGGAGCGCGCCGGTAGCGCGCGGGGAGGAGCAGCATGGCCGTCTACGAGTACACCGCGAAGAACGCCACCACCGGCCAGATCCTGAAGGGGACGCTCGACGTCCCCACCCGGGACGAGGTGATGGCGTACCTCCGGAAGAACCGGATGATCCTGGTGAGCGTGCGGGAGCAGCCGAAGCAGTTCGAGCTCAAGCTCCCCGGACGGGGGGGGATCAAGACCCGCGACCTGGTGATCTTCACCCGCCAGTTCGCCACCATGATCAACGCCGGGCTTCCGCTGGTCCAGTCGCTCACCATCCTGGCCCAGCAGACCGAGAACAAGGCGCTCAAGGACGTCGTGAAGCAGGTGGTGTACGACGTCGAGGCCGGCAACACGCTGGCCGATGCCTTCCGGAAGCACCCGAAGGCCTTCCCGGACCTCTACGTCAACATGGTGGCGGCCGGCGAGGCCGGCGGCATCCTGGACACGATCCTGCTCCGCCTGGCCACCTTCCTGGAGAAGAACGACGCCCTGGTCCGCAAGGTGAAGGGCGCCATGGTCTACCCGGCCGTAATCGTGGCCGTGGCCGTGATCGCGATCGCCGTGCTGCTGATCTTCGTGATCCCGACGTTCGAGAGCATGTTCGCGTCGGTCAACATGGAGCTGCCGCTGCCTACCCAGGCGGTGATCGGGGCCTCGAAGATCCTGACCGAGTGGTGGTGGGCCATCCTCCTCGCGATCGGCGTCGCCGCCTTCGGGTTCCGGCAGTACTACAACACGCCCGACGGCCGGAAGCGAGTCGACGGCGGGCTGCTCCGCTCCCCGGTGATCGGCGACCTGCTCCGGAAGTCGGCCGTGTCGCGGTTCACCCGGACCCTGGGCACCCTGATCTCCTCGGGCGTCTCGATCCTCGATGGCCTGGAGATCACGGCCAAGACCGCCGGCAACCGCGTCATCCACGACGCCGTGATGCAGTCGCGGGCCTCGATCGCCGGCGGCGAGACCATCGCCGGCCCGCTCCAGAACTCGGGAGTGTTCCCGCCGATGGTGATCTCGATGATCGCCGTGGGCGAGCAGACCGGCGGCCTGGACGAGATGCTGGCCAAGATCGCCGACTTCTACGACTCGGAAGTGGACGTGGCGGTGAGCGCCCTGCTCTCGCTCATGGAACCGATCATGATCGTGGTGCTGGGCGTAGTGGTAGGCGGAATGGTGGTCGCGATGTACCTGCCGATCTTCGACATGGTCAACGCGGTGCAATAACGGCCAGCGGACGAACGCTGAACTCCGGAGGGCCGGCCTGGGCCGGCCCTCCGGCGTTTCAGCGACGGCTCCCCGCGCGCGCCACCGCCGGCCGGCCGGAGCCTCCCCGCTCGGCGGGGGGCT
>CAZFSA010000036.1:0-34515 GCA_964521535.1 uncultured Gemmatimonas sp. | reverse complement strand
GGACGGTGAGCCGATGCGGGCCCGCCCGGTCCGACGTTCGCCACCGGGGGCCGGCCGGGCGCCGGGGGGACGGACCCGGTTTGTGGTTCCGGGACGGGAACTGATCGACACCCTCGATTCCGTCCGCCGCTACGACTTTGCCACCCGCGAGCTGCCGGGGCACGGGCTCAAGGCCGTGGCCCGTCATCTCGGGCTCGCCCGCCCGGATCGAGTCTACGTGCGGGGCGCCGATATCTATCGAATCTACCGCTCCGAGCCGGAGCGGATCCGCCGGTATGCCGCCGATGACGTGGAGGAAGTGGCCGGGCTGGCCCGACTCCTGGGCGGGGCCGGGTTCGCGCTGGCCCGGATCGCGCCGCGACGCTACGAGCGCCTGGCTGATGCCGGGCCCGCCACTGGAGTGATCGATCCGATTCTGGTGCGCGCCTACCTCCGGAGCGGCGCTGCCCTGCCCGCGCACCAGCCCGGCGACAGTACCGCGCACAGCGGCGCGGCGCTCCACCTGTTCGCCACCGGCGTGGCGCATCGGGTGGTCAAGGCCGACGTGGCCAGTCTCTATCCGTCCCTGATGCGCGCGTACCGGATCGGGCCCGTGCGCGACCGGCTGGGCGCGCTGCTTGGGCTGGTGGACCAGCTGCTGGAGCGGCGACTCGAGGCCAAGGCCCGGGCTCGCGCGGCGCCACCCGGTTCGGCCGAGCGTCACGGGCACGAGGCAACCTCGGCCGCGATGAAAATCGTGGTCAACTCGGCGTACGGGTATCTCGCCGCGGGCGGCGGGCTTACGCGGTTCGCCGACGTCCATGCCGCGAACGAGGTGACCCGACGGGGGCGCGAGCTGCTGGCGCTGGTCTGCCGGGAACTGGCGGCGCGGGGCGCCACGCTGCTCGAGGCTGACACCGACGGGGTCTATTTCGCGGTGCCCGAGGGCTGGACCGAAGCCGACGAGCGCCGGGTGGTCGCCGACGTGGCCGGCCTTCTGCCACCACTGATCCAGCTGGAGTTCGAGGGGCGGTACGCCGCGATGCTGTCGCACGAGCCCAAGAACTACGCTCTCCGCGGCTATGACGGGACCCTCGTGCTTCGAGGCGTCGCCTTCCGCTCCAGCCGGGCGGAGCCATTCGGCGAGGCCTTTCTGCGACGAGCCATCGGGTCCCTGCTCGCCGGCGACGTGCCGGGCGTGCGAGACGCGTACCTGGAGCTGGCCGATGCGCTGGAACGGCGGGCGCTGCCAACCCGTGAGGTGGCCTCGCGAGTGCGACTCACGAAGACCCCGGCGGAGTACGCCGACACCCGCGGGGCGCGACGGGAAATCGCCTACGAAGCCCTGGTGGCTGGTGGGCGAACGCAATGGCGGCGAGGGGAGCGTGTCCGGGTATACCGGAAGCGGAACGGCGCCGCGGCCATGGCCCCGCACGACGAGCTGGAGGCGGAGGAGGGTGTGCCGGTCGACCCGCGCGACTACGACGTGGATCACTACCAACGCGTGCTGCGGGAGACGTATGCGGCCCGGCTGGCCCGGGCCTTCTCTCCCGCCGACTTCGAGGCGCTGTTTGCCGACCCAGGTCAGCGATCGCTGTTCGATTCCGCCGTCGACGCGATCCGGCCGGTGCTGACCCCAGTGGCCATGCCCGGGCATTGGCCCGGGCCCGGTTGACGGCTGGAACCGCCCGCTGTTACTCTCCCGGCACGGGCGTTCAGGGCGCCTCCCGTCCGCGGAAAGGACCGAGTCCACCTGGGTTGGCCGGTTGGATCCAATCGACCGCGAACCTCCTCGAGCCCGACGCTGGCGGACCCCGGGCTGCTTCCAGGAGGCTCGTGATGCCCGCCTGCCGCCTTCCCGTCCGCCCGAACCTCGACCACCTCCGCCACCAGGCCAGGGAACTGCTCCGGTCGATCCGCCGGGGCGAGCCCGACGCGCTTGCCGACCTTCACCGGTATCATCCACGTCCCCCAGGGCCACAGGATGCCCGCCTGGCCGACGCCCAGCTGGTGCTGGCGCGGAGCCATGAGGCGCCCAGCTGGCCCCGTCTCGCGCTCGCCTGCCGCCTGGTCGACGCCATCTGGCAGGACGACGAGGCGGCGGTTCGCGACCTGGTGACCCGTCATCCGCGCCTCTTGCACGATCCGGTCCTGATTCGCGAGTCCAACTGGGGTCCGCCGCTCACCTACGCCGCGAATCTCGGCCGTGACGGCATCGTCCGGATGCTCCACGGGCTGGGGGCGCGCGATCTGATGTCAGCGCTGAATCGCGCAGCCCTGCAGGGACAGATCGGGACCGCGCGGCTGGTGCACTCGATGCTGGGCCGGCCCCGCCCGGCGGACGACGCGCTGGGTGGCCCGGCCTATACCCTGAGCGTGGCAGGGACCGAGTTCCTGCTGGAGCAGGGAGCGCGGGTGGTCGATGACCACGGCCGGCGGTTGGCGCCGGTGGAGGTGGTGCTCGAGACCGACAGCCGAAAGCCCGATGCCAAGCACCGGATTCTGGAGCTGTACGTGCGGCACGGGCTTGAGCTGCCGGACACCCCGCCGATGGCGGTGCACCGGGGCCGGCTGGACCTGCTCGAGGCGCATCTCCGGCGCGATCCGGCGTTGCTGCGCCGGACCTTCCGCCACGAGGAGATCTATCCGCCGGAGCTGGGATGTCACGACGAGGTGCTGGCCACCCACGGAACACCCCTTGCCGGCGGCACGCTGCTCCACCTGTGCGTGGACTACGATGAGATCGAACTTGCCCGTTGGCTCCTGGACTACGGCATGGCCGCGGACGCGCGGGCCACGGTGGACGCCGACGGGTTCGGGGGTCACACGGCCCTCTTCGCCACGGTGGTGTCGCAACCCAATTTCTGGACCAATCGGTCAGGCGCCACCACCGATGCCCCGTTCGCCAGACTGCTGCTCGATCACGGCGCTGACCCGAACGCGCGGGCGTCCCTCCGCAAGCAGCTCCACCCCGGATACGGTCCCGATACGCTGCACGAGTACCGCGACGTCACCCCGCTGGGCTGGGGACGACGGTTCCACCATCGAGCCTTCGTGAGCGACGCCGCCATGCGCCTCATCGCCGAGCGCGGTGGTCGGGAGTGATGTCTAGTCGAGCAGCAGCCGCCCGATGCCCAGCATGCTCGCCACCGTGCCGAGCCAGAACAGGAACATCCACTTGATCAGCTCCGCCCGGAGATCCGCGATCCTGGCGGTCCATCGGGCATCCAGGTCGGCGAACCGGCTCACCCAGCCGGTCTCGAGCGCAGCGAACCTTCTCTCCCAGCCGGTCTCCAAGGCGGCGATCCGCCGCTCCCACCGGGCTTCCAGCTCGGCAAAGCGCTTCTCCCAGCCGGCCTCGAGGTCGGTGATCCGCTGCTCCCACCGGGCCTCCAGGTCTGCCAGGTGCCTTTCCCACTTGAGGTCCAGTTCGTTCCAGCGGACCTGCCACCGGGCGTCGGACTCCGCGAACCGCCGCTCCAGTCGGTCGTCGAAGCGGGCGAAATTGGTCTCGTTCAGCTCCCGCAGCTCGGATCGGTACGTAGCGTCCACCTGGTTGAGGAGGGCGATCAACTCACCGACCACCCGGTCGCCGAAGCGCTCGTAGAACTCGCGGGACAGGGTGACCGTGATGGGCATGGCGATCCACCGGATGGAGACCATGCGTACCATAAGGTACGCTCGGCTGGGCGGGCTAACCAAATCCACGCGTGTTCGGTCCGGCCGAATGCGAACGGGGCGCAGTGGGTGGGATCCGCGTCGGGGCCGGGTAGATTACCGGGTCGGCCTGATCCGGAGAGAAGCGATGGCTGCCCGCCCTGTCCTGTCCACCCTGACGTTGTTCCCGCTCGCGGCCGCCGCGCTGGCCGCGCAGCCCGGCCGGGGTGCCGGGACCGTGACCATCCAGCAAGGCGAGTCCTGTCCCCCGGGCATGACCGAGATCAGGCCCCGGATCTGTCAGGCCCCGACCCTCCCGCCGCCCAGCATCGTGGACTACCGGCCGCGCTCGACGCTCGTGGTGCCCGCGCACCCGGTACCGAGGGCCAGGTTCCCGGCAATCGACTTCCACGGGCATCCCACCAGTCAGCTCGCCAGCGCGGAGGGCCTCTCGGCCCTGGGCGCCGCGCTCGACAGTCTGAACGTGCGGCTCATCATCGCGGCCAACAGCGTCTCCGGCGAGAACCTCAAGCGCCAGTCCGAGCTGGTCCGGTCCCACCCGACGATGAAGGACCGGGTCCGGTTCATGACTGGAATCGACTTTCGAAACGTGGGCCCCGGCTGGGCGGAGCGCGCCGTGGCGCAGCTCGAGGCGGACGCGGCTTTGGGCGCCGTGGGTGTGGGCGAGGTGAGCAAGGGACTCGGCCTCTCGATCCGCAAGGCCGACGGCACGCGGCTCGCGATCGACGACCCCGATCTCGATCCGGTCTGGCGGGCCGCGGGCCGGCTCGGCCTGCCGGTCTTCATCCATACCGCCGATCCGCAGGAGTTCTGGCAGCCGATCGACTACCATAACGAGCGGTGGCTGGAGCTGGCGCTGTTCCCCAACCGGCGATACCCGCCGGACCAGTTCCCGCCGTTCGAGCAGCTGATGACGGAGCGTGACAACCTGCTCCGCCGCCATCCCGGAACCACGTTCGTGATCGCGCACCTGGGCTGGCACGCCAACGACCTGGGCCGGCTGGGGCGCCTCCTGGACGAGTTGCCGAACGTGCACACCGAGGTCGGGGCGGTGCTCTACGACATCGGCCGGCAGCCCCGGGTGGCGCACGACTTCTTCGTCAAGTACCAGGACCGGATCCTCTTCGGCAAGGACTCGTTCCAACCCGAGGAGTATCCCTATTTCTGGCGGGTGTTCGAGACCCGGGACGACTACTTCGACTACTACCGGGACTACCACGCGAGCTGGAAGCTCTACGGGATCGATCTCCCGGACGCCGTGCTCAAGAAGGTCTACTTCGCCAACGCGCTCCGGATCACTCCCCGGCTCCCGCAGGAGGGATGGCCCCGGTAGGGCGGGTTGCGGAGGTTCGACGGTCACTCCTCCCGAAGTGCCAGCGCCGGGTCGATCCGGGTGGCGCGTCGGGCCGGCCACCAGGTGGCGAGCGCCATGCCGGCCGTCACCAGGACCGCGGCGGCCGCGAGCGTGATCGGTTCCGTTGACGGCACCCCGAAGAGCTGGGTTCGGAGGAGCCGCCCGAGCAGCACCGCGCCCACGAGCCCGATCCCCAGGCCGGCCGCCAGCATGCCCGCCGCCTCGCGGGCGAAGAGGCGGAGCACGGCGCCGCCGCTCGCCCCCACCGCGATCCGGACTGCCACCTCGCGCTCGCGCTGCTCCACCACGAAGGCCACCACGCCGTACACGCCGAGCAGGGCGAGCCCCGTGGCGAAGAGTCCGAAACCGGAGAACAGCGCGGCGAGAAAGCGCGGCCTGGCCAGCTGATCGGCCGCGTAGTCCGCGAGCGGGCGCACGTCACTCAGCGTCGCCTCCGGATCGATCCCGGCGGCCACTCGCCGGAGTTCGCGGCCCCAGCGCTCTGCGGTCCCGCCGGCGCGCACCAGGACCCGGGCGTGGCGCCCCGGCTCCTGGAGGAGCGGGACGTATACATCCGCCGTCTCCTCGTCGGTCGGGCTGTTCCGGACGTCGCCCACCACGCCCACCACGGTGCGCCGCACCTCCACCGTGTCACCGGTATCGAACCGGCGGTGCATCACCCGGATGCTCTGGCCGATGGCGGAGCCGTCGGGCCAGAGCCGCCGGGCCAGCGTCTCGCTCACCAGCGCCACCGGCGCGCCCGGCCCCCGATCGGCGGCGCTGAAGGGCCGCCCGGCACGCAGTGGGATCCGGAGCAGATCGAGAAATTCGGGGCTGATCGCGACGACCCCGGCGTGCTGCAGAGGCGCGCCGGGTCGGTCCGCCGCCACCGGGCGCGGTCCCAGCTCGCTCAAGGGAGCCGGGTTGCTCATGGCCGCGCCTTCCACGCCGGGGAGGCGGGCCACCTCATCCAGGAACCGGGCATGGAACGCCGCCTGTCGCTCGGCGTCGGGATAGTTCCGCTCCCGGAGACCGAGATTGGCGCTCACCACGCCGGCGGCATCGAGCCCGGGCTCGGCGCTCGTCATGGCCACCACGGTGCGTACCATGAGCCCCGATCCCACGATCAACGCCACGCTGCCCGCCAGCTCTAGCGTCACCAGGCCGAACCGCACCCGTCTGCCTCCGGTTCCATCCGCGCCGGTTCGCCGGTCCCGCCGCAGGGTGGCGACGGGTGTGCGCCGCGCGGTGACCGCTGCCGGAACAAGTGCCACGAGCAGCGCCACCAGCGCCGTGAGTCCGGCGAGCGCCGCCAGCACCGGCAGGTCGAGTACCACGGCAGCGGCTCCCCCGGGCACCGACCGACCAAGCTGACGCTCCACCATCGGCGCCAGTCCCCGCAGGGTGAGCTGGGCCAGCAGGGCGCCCAGCGTCAGTCCCGCACCCGCCACCAGGACGGCCTCGATCAGGAACGGGCGGAGCACGGCGCCCGGCGGGGCGCCCAGCGCCAGCCGGATTGCAGTCTCGCGCTGCCGCCGGATGGCGCGGAGGAGCGCCAGCATCGCCACGTTGCCCGCGGCGATCAGCAGGACCAGCGCGACCGCGGCGCCGATTGCCAGGAGGGTGGGACGGATCCGCGCGGCGTAGTCCTGGTGAACCGAGGTGAGCCTGACCTCCCAACCCGGGCGCAGCTGAGACAGCCCGCTCTGAACCAGCCCGGTGATCCGACTCGCCGCCAGTTCCGGCGGCACGCCGGCCCGCAGCGACACCTGGTACGGATAGCTCGGCGCCCGGAGCGGAGTGAGCACCTCGACGTAGGGGTTCACGTGCCAGAACCCGGCGGGCAGCACGCCCACCACCGTGAAGATCTCGGGGTCGTCCGGCCGGTCGCTCACATAGGCCTCGAAGCGGCGGCCGATCACGGCGGAGTCGCCGCCGAATCGGGTCTGCCAGAGGCCGTGGCTGATCAGCGCCACCTGCGGCGCTCCAGGGAGGAACTCCTCCGTCGCGAACGAACGGCCCAGCCCGGGCCGGAGCCCCAGGCCCTGCACGAATCCCGGCGTGACCCAGGCCCCGGGCGCTGCCACCGGATGCTCGTCGCCCACCAGGTAGAACATGTCGAGGTCCCAGGCGATCAGGTGCTCGGCCACATCCGAGATGGCGGTCCAGTCGAGCCGATCGAGCCCGGGTGGCGGGTTTTCGGGCGGGACGGCGTAGCGCACCGAGTAGAGCCGGTCGGCTGCCGGGTACGGCAGGTCCCGCACCAGGTAGGCGTTGACGAGGGCGAGGACGGAGCCCATGAGCGCCAGCGCCAGGGTCAGCGTCCCGACGGCGAGCGCCGTATAGCCCCGGGCCCGGCCGAGGCTCCGGAGCGCCAGCCTGAGCTCCTGCCGTAACTGGCTCATTCCAGCTCCCAGCGAGAGATGAAGGGTATCGACCGCTTGGACGCCGTCAGCCGCTACGGGGTTTGGACGGCCATCGGGCCTGTCCGGCACCGCCGTGCTGCGTCCTTTTCCAGCCGCGGTCGTCTACTGGGTTGGCCGACGAGAGGCGTCGTCCATCAACCCGAAGGGAGGAGTTCCATGCGCCACCAGAGCGACGCTGCCGCGTGTTGCACCCCGATCAGCGGGTGCTGCTCTCCGGAGGACACCGGGAGCTGCTGCGGCGGCGGCACCGACACCGGCTGCTGCTGACCAGGCTCGCCGTCACCCCGGAAACGCCCCCCGCCGACGCCTCGCGGCCCGGCGGCGGGGCGCGTATGATGACAGGCGTGATCGCCGAGCCTCACCCGGCCGAATGGCAGGCCTTCCGGACCCGACTGGAGCGTTGGGTGCGGCGGCGGGTGAACGACGTCGGCGACGCCGAGGACCTGGTCCAGGAGATTCTGGCCCGGGCCAGCAGCCGGCTGCCTACCTTGCGGGAGCAGAAGCAGCTCCTTCCCTGGCTCGACGCGATGGCCCGGAACGCACTGGTCGATTACTACCGGCGTCGGGGCCGGGCGCCGGTGACCGTGGCGCTCGGGGGCGAGGAGTCCGATCTCGCAGCCGAGAAGGAGTCCGAAGGCGAGCGCAATCGCGCGGCCCTGGCCGCGTGCATCCGTCCCATGCTCGATGCGCTGCCGCCGCTCTACCGGGACGCGGTGCGACGGGTGGATCTGGAAGGCGAGCGCCAGGTGGACGTCGCCGCCGAGCTGGGGCTCGGCCTTTCGGCCCTGAAGAGTCGGGTGCAGCGGGGCCGCGCGATGCTCCGCGAGGCCTTTGCCGCCTGCTGCGCGTTCCGGAAGGATGCCGCCGGGCGGGTGGTGGAGTTCGAGCCGCGGGCCCCCGACTGCCCGGCGAATCGTGAGAGGCGAGGGACGGCCAGTGATCCCTGACCCGATGCCCGCTGCCGGCGTCGCCCGCAGCTAACCCCCACTGCCTCAACCGGTTCCGGCTCTGTCACACCCCCTCCTTAGGGTGAGGCGTTGGCGCTGAGCCCCGGCGCCCCTTCACCCCACGCGCAGGAGGGACCGACCCATGAGAACGCCCTGTTTCCTCTCTGGTGTCCTCGTCGCAGTGACGCTTGGATCGAGTGGCTGCGGCGTCATCCTGAACGGATCAAGCCAGACGGTCACGGCTCAGTCCTCGCCGGACGGCGCCCAGATCACGGTGGAGCCGGGGGGAATGAGGTACACCGCGCCGACCGAAATGTCCCTCGAACGAAAGAGCAGCTATGTGCTGACTTTCCGGAAAGAGGGATATTCGGATGCCACATTCACGGTACGAAAGAAGGCCAACGCGGGGATCATCATTCTGGATGTGTTGCTGACGGGCCTGATCGGCGTGGTCGTGGACGCCGCGACCGGCGCCTGGAACGGACTCAGCCCGGACGCCGCCACGGTGGCGCTCACCAGGATCGACGCCAGCCTCGATGGGCCAGAGGAAATCCTGGTCGGGCTTCGGAGTTCCCGGCGCGGGATTGTGATCGACGCACCAACCAGCATCTCGGTCGGGATCAGCCGGCAGGAGTAGCGCCCCGCGCTCGGATGGCTGGGTAGCGCCGCCCGTGCGGTCGGACCTTCCGCAAGCGGTCCGCGACGGCAGAACTTGCCCGCCGTTGCCGCGGGGGCGATACTGGTGCAGCGGCCCGCGACGGGCCCCCGCACGCCGCCCCACGATCCTCCGGAGGACCGATGCGCCGACTCCTGCTAACCACCATCTTCACAGCAGCCGCGTCCGCCGCCCTGGCGCAGGATCCGGGCATGTCCCCGGTCCCCTTCGACCAGAAGAAAGGGGGCACGGAAAAGGTGAAGGTGCTCAAGCAGGTGGAGAACAACGCCGGCCCCTGGAAGGCCGCGGACGTCGAGATCGAGCAGGAGCGGCACCGTCCCTACGTCTACGTCTCCGGGTTCGTCAACTACAACACCAAGATCTACGACATCACCAACCCCTCGAACCCGAAGCTGCTCTACACCTGGACCATCGAGAACCCCGAACTCCACCGGGGCATCGGGGCGATGGACGGGAAGTACTTCAAGATCGACGGCCGCTACTACTACGCCCAGTCGCTCCAGTTCCAGCAGGGCACGCCGGACCAGGACCTGGGCGCCGTCATCCTCGACGTCACCGGACTCCCCGACCCCTCCAAGGTCAAGGAGGTGGCGCGGATCCGGTATCCGCAGGCGCCGGGCGGGTTCCACAATACCTTCGCCTACAAGCATTCGTCCGGCCGGGCGCTCTACTTCACCACGGTGAACGCCCAGAAGGCCCTGATCTTCGACCTCGGACGGGTGGTGAAGGGCGGCGATCCGGCCACCTGGATCATCGGCGAGGTGCCGAACCCCACCCCGATGCGGCAGCTCGGGATGAACGGCTACCACGACTTCTACGTGGGCTATGACCAGGCGACCGGCCAGGACAAGTTCTATGGGGCGGGGCTCGGCGGATACTCGGTCTGGGACGTCACCCGGCCCGAATCGCCCCGCCAGCTCTTTACCATCACCGGTCTCGGCCTGGACCTGGCGCACACCTTCACCCCCACGCCCGACGGCCGGTACGCCGTGGCCGAAACCGAGTACCAGTACTCCCCGCTCCGGATCTGGGACCTCCAGGACGGCCAGTCCGGCAAGACCCAGAACATCGACCAGCCGATCGGCGCCTGGACCGCCGACTGGCGGACGCTCTCGCACAATCACGAGGTGCGATGGCCCTACGTGTTCGTCTCGGCCTACGAGGACGGGCTCCAGATCTTCAGCATGGAAGACCCGAAGAACCCGAAGACCCTGGGACGCTTCTACACCTGCCAGTGCGAGCACGGCAAGGGCTTCAGCGGCACCCAGGACACCGGCTGGCAGGGCGGGCACAGCGTGATGCAGGGAGCGTTCGGCGTGGACGTCCGGAACTACGACGGCCTGGTGGTGATCAGCGACATGCGGACCGGGCTCTGGACCTTCAAGTTCGACGGCTTCGACGGCTGGAACGGCCGGGATCACGGCATGCCCAACATTTCCAGCGTGCAGGACTGGGACAACGGGCCCGAGCGGACCCGGCCGGTGCCGTAGGAGCAGCCCGGCCGTGCGGCGAGCGTCGCTTCTGGCCGGCCTGCTCCTGATCGCGGCCGCCAGCCCCTATGACATCCCGCTCCGCCACACCGCCACCGCGCCGACGGCCGGCGGGGCGGCGCGGCTGGTCTTCGGGGCCTCGCCCTTTGGCGTGACGGTCACCGCCGACGGGGTGGCGAGCTACGACATCCGGTTCGAGCTGGCTGGCCTCCCCGACCCCGGGACCCTGGGGGAGTACACCGCCTACGTGGCCTGGGTGGTGACCACCGATCTCGCTCGCTGGCAGCGGCTCGGCACGGTGCGCAACGGCGTCACCACGCTGGGCCGGGCCGAGCTCAACAAGTTCATGGTGGTGATCACCGCCGAGGCCGACTCGGCCGCGACCTCGCGCTCCGGTCCCACGATTCTCCACGGGCGGTCGCCCAGCACCTGGCTTCAGTCGATGCTGAGCCACCCGCTCTTTCGCGGGATCCCCCCCGGATGACCGGCCGGATCGCTCTGTTCCTCGCGGCCGCCGCGACGCTGGTCCCCGCGGCGGTCCCGGCGCAACGGCCCACCGCGCCCGACACCGCCGCGGCCCACGCCGACCACCATGATCATGGGATGCCGATCCCGATGCCCCGGGGCATGGTGATGCTGCCCGGGCTGCAGGGCCTCCGGCCTCCGGTGACGCCGTTCCTCCCCGGAGGCGGGATCGATCTCGCCACCCTGCCCGAAGCCCGTCCGGGCACCGTCACCCGCCTCAAGCCCGGCGACACGCTCGACCTTACCGCCATGCTGGTGCGGCGGACCGTCAAGGGCAAGGCGTACGCGATGTACGCCTTCAACGGCCAGACGCCGGGGCCGCTGATCCGGGTGCCGCGGAACGCCACCATCACCGTCCGCTTCCACAACCGGATCGAGCTGCCCAGCACGGTGCACTGGCACGGCGTGCGCCTGGAGAACCGGTTCGACGGCGTGCCGGACCTCACCCAGGAGGAGGTCCCGCCCGGCGGCACGTTCGTGTATCGGGTCCATTTCCCGGATGCCGGGATCTACTGGTATCACCCCCACGTGCGCGAGGACATCACCCAGAACCTGGGGCTGGTGGGGAACATGCTGGTCGACGCCCCGGAGCGGGACTACTACGGCCCCGCGCACCGGGAGCAGGCCCTGATCCTGAGCGACCTGCTGATCCATCGCGACGAGCTGGTTCCGTTCGGTCAGGAAGGGCCTGATTTCGCGCTGATGGGTCGGGTCGGCAACGTGCTGCTGGTGAACGGCGAGCCGGCCTGGTCGCTCGCCGTCCGGCGGGGCGAGGTGGTGCGGTTCTACGTGACCAACGCCTCCAACTCCCGGACCTGGAACCTGTCGTTCGGCGGCGCCCCGATCAAGGTGGTGGCCTCGGACGTGAGCAAGTTCGAGCGGGAGGAGTGGGTCCCGAGCGTGGCGCTGGCGCCGGCCGAGCGCTACGTGGTGGACGTCCGGTTCGAGCGGCCGGGTCGTTACGCCCTGGTCAACGCCATCCAGGGCATCAACCACATGATCGGCGAGTTCGAGCCGGCCGTGGATACCGTCGGCGTGGTGACCGTGGGAAACACAGCCGCCACGCCCGATCTGAGCCGCCAGTTCGCCACGCTGCGCCGGAACGCGGACGTGACCGCGGATATTGCGAAATACCGGAAGGAGTTCGACCGGGAGCCGGACCGGCGGCTCACGCTCACGCTACGGGTCAACTCACTGCCGCTGACCACCGTCCAGTTCATGAACGTCGACACCGCCTATCGCGCTCCGGTGGAGTGGGTGGACGGGATGCCGGACATGAACTGGCTCTCGACCTCGAGTCAGGTCCTCTGGATTCTCCGTGACCAGGCCACCGGCCGGGAGAACATGGACCTGCAGTGGCGGGTTCCTCTGGGGTCGGTGGTGAAGCTCAGGATTTTCAACGACCCCAAGTCCTTCCACCCGATGCAGCATCCGATCCACCTCCACGGCCAGCGGATGCTGGTGGTGAAGCGGGACGGCGTCCCCAACGGCAACCTGGTCTGGAAAGACACCGTGCTGATCCCCCTCGGATCCACCGTGGATCTGCTGATCGACGCCTCGAATCCCGGCGCCTGGATGCTCCACTGCCACATCGCCGAGCACCTGGGCTCGGGGATGATGGCGGTGATGCACGTCGACCCGTAACTTGCTCCGATGCCTGCACGCTTTCGGCCCGGCGCGCTGCGCCGCTGGTGCCTCGCCGCGGTGGTAGCCGCCGCGGCTCCATCCACAGGCCTGCCCGCCCAGGAGGCCCGTCCCGTGCCGGGCCAGCAGGTGGTGCTGATCACGGGGGCCACCAGCGGGCTCGGCCGCGAGGTGGCGCTTCGGCTCGCGGCGGGCGGCGCCCACGTGATTGTCCACGGGCGCGACTCGGCGCGGGGCCAGGAGGTGGTTCGCGAAATCGCCAGCGAGGGGAAGGGCAGCGCTCGCTTCTACGCCGCCGACCTGGCCTCCACGGCCCAGGTCCGGGAACTCGCCCGGGCCATCCTGCGCGATTACGAACGGCTCGATGTGCTGGTCAACAACGCCGGCATCGCCACGCTGCCTCCGGAGCGGGCGCTCACCGATGAGGGATACGAGCTCCGCTTTCAGGTGAACTACCTCTCCGGGTTTCTCCTCACCCGGCTGCTCCTGCCCCGCCTCCTCGCCAGTGCGCCGTCCCGGATTGTGAATGTGTCGTCCCTGGCGGCGAGCCCGATCGACTTCGACGACGTGATGATCGCCCGGAACTTCAGCCCCGGCCGCGCCTACGGCCAGAGCAAGCTGGCCCAGGTGATGTTCACCATCGACCTGGCGGAGGAGCTACGCGACAAGGGCGTGACGGTGAACGCGCTGCACCCGGCCACGATGATGCCGACCGGGATGGTGGTGCGGGCCGGGTTCGAGCCGCGCTCCACCATCGACGAAGGCGCCCGGGCGGTGCTCCAGCTCATCCAGGGTACCGACATCGGGACCGGCGGCTTCTTCAACGGCCTGGCGCCGGGCCGGGCCCACGCGCAAGCATATGATCCGGAGGCTCGGGAGCGACTCCGGACGCTGAGTGAACGCTTGACCGGGATGACCGACGGTTCACCCGGAGACCGCGACGGGAGCTGAACGGGGAGATCCGCCGCGCTACTCCAGCAGCAGGCGTCCGATCCCGAGCATGCTGGCGACAGTTCCGAGCCAGAAGAGAAACATCCACTTGATCAGCTCGGCCCGGAGATCGCCGATCCGGACGTTCCAGCGCGCATCCAGCGCGGCAATCTCGGCCCGAACCTCAGTTCTCATCTCTGCCATGTCCCGCCGCAGGCTGGCGGCCGACTGGTCGATCTCGTGACGGAGTCCGGTCACCGCGGTACCGATCTCGTTCCGGAGGGCAGCCCCTTGCTCGACGAGGCGCTGCTCCAGGCCGGCCAGACCCCGCTCCATACGCTGTTCCAGCCCCCCTACCCGCTGTTCCAGGTCACCCAGCCGCTGTTCCTGCCGGAGGGCCCGGTGCTCCCACCGGGCGTCCTGCTCGGCAAACCGGCGCTCCAGCCGGTCGTCGAACCGGGCAAAGTTCCGCTCGTTGAGTTCGGTAAGCTCGGACCGGTACGTAGCGTCCACCTGGTTCAAGAGGGCGATCAGTTCCGCCACCGCTTGGTCGCCGAATTTTTCGTAGAATTCGCGCGACAGGGTGGCCGTGATAGGCATGGGATCCGCCGGTCAGACGATCCGCCCATCGTAAGGTAGGCTCGGCCGGGCGTCAGAACCAGATCGACGCAGCGCAGTACCTGATCAGCGCACCTCACCGGGATTCGGGCGGGCCGGCGCCGCGGAGGTAACGGTCGAAGAACCGAATCGCCCGGCGGGACTGGTCCAGCCGGCTCGCCTCCGTCTGCACCGTGTGGGGCTCCGACGGGTAGTACATCACCTCGAACGATTTGCCGAGCTGGATGAGGCGCTCCACCAACCGGGCCGTGTCCTGGAAGTGGACGTTGTCGTCCACCAGCCCGTGCTCGATCAGGAGGTGGTCGCGGAGCCCCTCGGCGAAGTAGATCGGGCTGGAGCGACGGTATGCCGCCGTCGCCAGCGCGCTCCCGGAGCGGAGGGACCCGGATCGGAAAGACGTTGATCCGGTAGAACAGATCGGCGCGGAACCGCCCTGCCGCGACCTCCTGATCGAGGTCGCGGTTGGTCGCCGCCACCAGCCGCACGTCCACCCGTTGCGTCCGGGGGCTCCCGACCCGCTCGAACTCCTGCTCCTGGAGCACGCGAAGCAGCTTGACCTGGGTGTCGAGGGGGAGCTCGCCCACCTCGTCCATGAAGAGGGTCCCCGATCGGCCAGCTCGAAGCGCCCGATCCGGCGCTGCAGGGCGCCGGTGAACGCGCCCTTCTCGTGGCCGAACAGCTCGCTCTCCACCACCCCCTGCGGGATGGCGCCGCAGTTGATCCTGATGAAGGGGCGCTCGCTGCGCGGGCTCCGCTGGTGCAGCGCCCGGGCGATCAGCTCTTTTCCCGTCCCCGTCTCACCCGTGAGCAGTACCGTGGTCTCCACCGGCGCCACCTGCTCCACCTTCCGCAGGACGGCCCGGAACGCCGGGCTCTCCCCGACGATGCCGTCGAACCCGCGTTCCTCGGCGATCACCTCGTGCAGGTAGGCGTTCTCCATCTCGAGTCGCCGGCGGAATTCCTCGTTCTCACGGTAGAGCTGGGCGTTGCGGATGGCCAGCGACGCCTGATCGGCAAAGATTCCCAGGAGGTCGAACTCCTCGGCCGTGATCCGGCGCCGGGCGAGGAAGCCGACGGAGCCGAGCTGCTCCCCCCGAAAGTCGAGCGGGAACCCTGCCGCGCTCTGGATTCCCATCTCGCGCCATACGCGCAGCACGCTGGGGTCGATGGCGTACTGCTGGAATTCGTCGGGATCGTCGATCAGGACCGGGTCGCGGCGGCGCCACTGCACGGCTGGCGGCAGCGGCGAATCGAAGGGGATGCGGTGCGGCAGCCGTTCCTCGACGGCGAATCCGGCGCTCGCCACGCAATGCAGCGCCCGCCCGGACACCGGCGCAGCGCTGGCCCCGGCCGCATCGCGCCGGCACACCGGGCACTGATCGTCGGTGAGGGCAAGGAAGATCCGGGCGTTGGCGGCCTCGGCCTGGTCGACCAGTGCCGTGGCGATCGATTGCAGGACGACCTCGAGGCGTTCCGCCGTCGCGACCCGTCGGGTGACGCCGCGCAGCATCTCGAGCGGCGTGCGAGTCGAGCCGCCCGGATTGTTCTCAGGCACCGCGACTCCCGGCTGGAGCGAGAGGGACTGTTCGCGAGCGGGTGTATATCGCGGCGGGGTGACGCCGCACAAGATCCGGGGACCCTGCCTCAGTCGCCGAACTCGGTGACGCGGCCCGCCGACCGGAGCGCGGCCAGATAGTGATGCGGTGCGTGCTCCCTGAACGACCACCGCGACGCCGACCGCCGTCGGGCCGGCCCGAGCCCGCCGAGGATCAATTGCGGGATCGCCCGTGCGCTCCTCATCTGGTCCGACGGCACCTCGGCGCGTCGCCACTCGTCGCCGGCGTACCGGTACTCCCGGCCGATGTGCGTCAGACGGGCCCAGGAGGCCGGCGGGAGCGCGGGAATCGGATCGCCGGTGATCACGTGGCGAAACACCTTCGACTCGAGCGCCGGCAGCAGGCCAGGGGCGGCGTCGAGGGCCAGCGGCTGGCCGAACGTGTACAGGGCGCGCAATCGACCTGCCAGGCGGCGATGCATGGCGCTGTCGGAAAGCATGAGGCCGAAGAGGAGCGCCATGGCGCCGCCCAGACTGTGGCCGGTGACATACAGCGTCTCGAGTTCATTGTCCACGGTCCGGTCGTGGTCGGCCAGCGAGCGGCCCTCCGCGGCCGCCACCAGCTCCCGCACCACATCAGCGAACGTCGCCCGGACGTTTCGATGGAAGCCGGCATGGACCCGGACCCGCCTGGCCCCGTCCTCCAGCGACAACAGGCTGGACCCGGGCCCGACGTCCACGTCGCCCAGCCAGTTGCCGAGATTGGTCGGCTCGGTACCCCGATAGGCCAGGATCACTACCCGGCCGCACCGGCTCTGCACCAGATACGCGGTGGAGAAGATGAGCATCGCGTCGACTGTCTCGGTAATCCGCACGCAGGCATGGTCCCCGAGACCGAGCCTCGCCATGATGGTCGAGACGGTCTCGGCCCCGCCGTAGGCGTAGCCCGCGCACGTTCCGAGGACCTGAGCCACGGTCGGATCACGCTCCAGGGCGGGCGCCGTGTGGGCCGACGCCAGGAAGTCGGCGAGCCCGGCATAGACCGGGAAGGGAGGGCCCCACCCGCGACCGACGATCCGCTCCGAGCGCAAGGCGCTGGCCTCCAATCCTGAAGGGTCGAGAATGCGCCCGGAAGATGCGGCGCGGGGGCGAGCACGGCCACCCCCGGCCAACCCGCTATCCCCCGGGAAAACCTCCGGCCTCAGTCCTGCGGGCCGCTCCACCCGGGCAGGTAGTCGGCCTCGCGCTGCCGGGCCAGCCGCACCGCCCTCGCGACCGTCTTGTCGAACTCTTCCTCGATCTCCGACGCCGGCACCCGGCTCCGGAAGAAATCGGCCCACAGGAATTCGGCGAACGGTGCGGGGACCTTGGCGAAGCCGCCGCGTCGCCTCACTTCGCCGGCCAGGCTGCGGTAGGGGTCGTCGACCAGCCCGTCGAGCGATTTGGGAAGGTCGCCGTAGGGGCGTCGCTTTCCGGACGCATCGAACGGATGCATCCAGGAGTTGGCATCGAGAACGGCATGGAATGCCCGTTTGTCGAGTCTGGAGAGGTCGCTCACCACCGTCACGAAGACCTCCCGGACGCCTTCCGACCGGAGGGCCAGGGCGAGGTGGTGGTGATCGATGATGTGGTAGCGGCCCTTCGGCCCAACCACCGCGGGCACTTGATGGCGGCCGAGGAAGGTCTTCGCCCGCCGGCGCCCTGTGGCCCGGATCTCGTGGCGCTTCAACGCAACCTCGCGCATGCCGACGGTGATCTGCGTCGGACGCAGGTTCTCGATGGGAACCCGAATCAGGTTGGGCCGGAAGTCAATGGTCATCGCGCTGGAGCCTCCACCGTCGTTTGATTCGCGGCCGGCGGCCTCAGGCGCTGGCTCGACCATGCCTCGATGGCGTTCTCGACGCTCCGGAAGATGTTCTCCCGGCCGAGCTTCTCGGCCAGGCCGAAGCGCGCCAGCGCGGCCTGTGCGCGCACCGATTCCAGCCTGGCGATGGCGAACCGCACCCCAGCCGCCCGGCAATCGGCCATCAGGTCCGACAGCGCGTCGGCCGCCGTGTAGTCGATGTCGGCGACGCTGTTCGCCTCCAGAACCACCAGCTCCAGGCTCCCGGCGCGGGCCGCCACCAGGGCACCAAGCTGCCGCCGAAACCGGTCGGCGTTGACGAAGGAGAGGGGCGCCTGGAAGGCGACCACCAGCACCCCGTCGACGCGCTCCCCTCCGGGGCCGCCGTCCGGCGGCCACCAGATGGTGGTGCCCGGGATCCGCTCGAGCTCGACGACGTGCGCCTGGGTCGAACTCCACAGTCCGTGCAGCAGCGAAAGCCCGATTCCCAGGGACGCGCCGACCTCGATCGGCAGGGTTACGATGGCCGCGGTGGTGACGACGATCAGGGCGAACTCGACCGGAGCCTTCCGGAACGTGCCCAGGAAGGTCTGCCAGCGCAGCAGGCGCGCCGCGATGAAGAGCAGGATCCCAGCCAGCGCCGCGTGCGGCACGTCGGCGAGCAGCCGGCCGCCAAGCAGGGCGAGCGCGAGCACGATCGTCGCGGCCACGAGGCCCGCCATCTGGGACCGTCCGCCTGTCTCCACGACGATGGCGGTACGTGGAGGGCTGGCGTTCACGGGGAATGCGCCGATCATGCCGGCGGCGACGCCGGCCGCGCCGACCCCCACGAAGTCCCGGTTCACGTCTGGCGAGGCGCTCCGGGCGCCCGGGAAGGCGCGCGTCGTGGCCGCGGTCTGGACCAGCACGACGAGCGCAACGAGCAGCGCCAGCGGCGCCAGCGTGCGTAGCTCCTCGACCGCGATCGCCGGCCGAGCGATCCGGGGGACCCCCTCGGGCAACGCGCCCAGCACGGCCACGCCGTGCGAGCCCAGGTCCAGGGTCGTCGTCGCCAGCGACGCGAGCGCGAGCGCAATCAGGGCCGCCGGGATGCGGGCGCTGAGGCGTTCGGCAAGCAGCAGGGCGACGAACACCGCGAACCCAAGGACCATGCTGATCGGATTGATCCCGGCGGCGTTTGCCACCACGGCGTCAAGGCGGTCGAACACGCTGCCGTGCCCGGGAGGCAGACCGAGCAGGTCGGGCAGCTGCGTAATGACGATATGGATCGAGATGCCGGCCAGGAAGCCGGCCATGACCGGCGCCGACAGGAGATCGGCGATCCAGCCGAAGCGCAGGAGGCCGCTGACCAGCACGAGCACCCCGACCATCACCGCCAGCATGGCGGCCAGCCCCGCGTAGGCGGGCGATCCGGCCACCGCGAGCACCGCCAGCCCGCCGGCGAAGATCGGGGTGATGGTCGAGTCCGCACCGGCTGACAGGGAGCGGCTTGCACCCAACGCGGCGAACGCCGCGGAGCCGGCGACGAAGGCGTAGAAGCCGACCTGGGGCGAGAAGCCTCCGAGCCGGGCCGTCGCCATCTGCTCCGGAATGGCGATGGCCGCGAGCGTCAGCCCGGCCGCAACATCGCCGCCAAGGTCCTTGCGGCTCCAGCCGCGCAGAGCCTGGAACAGGAACACCGGCCGGGCGCGGCGAGGACCGTCGCCCTTGGCAGTCCCGGGCATCTACGGTGGAGAAACGAGGTGCGGCATGGACCGGCCAATCGCTTTCAGCCGCTCAAACCTACGGGGGCGGGTCGGGGGCGACCAGTAGTACCTCCGGGGCGCACGGGCGACGGTCCCGACTCAGCCCGCCGGGGCCTCCGCCTCGAAGACTTCCCGGTACAGGTCGGCCCCGAAACCGGTGCTGAGTGGCTCGCCGGGAAGCACCCGGAAGGTGCGGGTCCCGTCCGGCAGCCGCTCGGCCCGCAGAAAAGCCGTGTCGGGCCGGTCCTCCGCGTGGAGACGATGGGCGAAATCGTACCAGTGGGTGACGAACACCACCTTCACCCCTCGCGAGACCAGCGCGGCGGACACCTGTCGGGCGATCTCCGACCCTTCCCGCTCGTTGGTCGCCGCAAACGACTCGTTGAAGAGGGCCAGCCACCCGCCGGCCAGCTCGTCGGCGATGGCGCTCATCCGGGCCAGCTCCTCATCGAGCTTGCCATGGCGCATCGACGGGTCCTCTTCGCGTTTGAAATGGGTTACGATGCCCCGGCAGACGTCCGCCGTAAACTCGTCGGCCGCGACGAACATCCCGCACTGCATCATCAACTGGGCCAGCCCGATGGCCCGCAGCAAGGTGGACTTGCCACCCTGGTTGGCCCCCGTGATGACCACGAGGCTCTTCCCATCCAGGGCCCCGTCGTTGGCCACGGGCCGGCGGCCCGTGGTCAGGGCGAGGCCCACATCGTACAGCCCGCTATACCTGAGCTGGCGGGAGCCCGAGGGGGCGGGGTGCGGGAACGTCACGGGCGCTCCATGGCGGCTCAGCTCCTCTGCCAGATTCAGGCAGCCCACGTAGAAGGCGAGCTCGGCCCGCAGGATCTCGAAGAAGCCGAGCACGTGGTCGGCCGCCCGACCCAGTGCGCTGGCGACCTCGCGGACGCCCTGGTCCCGGATGGCGGCCAGGATATTCGCGCCGGCCTCGTCCCGCGGGTCGAGCGCAAAGGTGAACGCCCCTCGCCGGCCTCCCAGCAGCCTCGTCAGCCAGCCATGCCGCCCCGGGTCGTCCAGGCGCAAGCGATACCCAACCCCCTCGGCGTACGGCCCGAGTTCCGCGCTGAGCAACGCCCCTCGCGGGAAGCGGAGGGCCTCGAGATGGCCCCGCACCTCGTCCAGGTATGGCTCGCTCAGCTCGGTCCGAAGCGTACCGAGCAGCCTCGTGAGTCCTTCGGAGCGCACCCGGCCGCCGCAGCGAACGGCGACGCCGCGGATGTGGGCCAGCTGCTCCACGAGCATCGTCATGAGCTCGATGGCGCTGGCCATGAACGAGCCCGGCGACTGGTTCCGGAATCCCCACCAGCCGCGCCGGCGGTGCTCCACCGTGGCGACTGCGATCGCATAGAGCTCGCGCACCGCCCCGGGCAGGTGGAGGACATCCTGCAGGATGGCCTGCCGGTACCGGATGGCCTCCAGGTCGCCGGGAACTCCGGACAGCACCGCCCGCGAGGCGATCGCGAACAGGAAGGGGTCATCGGCAGCCATGGCGCCGAAGAGGATATCCAACTCGAGGTCCCGGACGAGGGCCTGCCGGTTCGGGGAGAGCAAGCCGTGAACGGCACCGGGATCGCGGTCGGGGCGCGGAATCTCCGCCCGCTCCAGAAAGTCCCGGTCCCGGTACATCAGCCGCACCTTCATGGGGCGATTCGCTCCCGCAGGCGGTCGAACGTGACCCCGTACTTCTCGGCCAGCCGCAGGGCATGGGCGGTGCCGGTGGCGGGTCCCCGCTCCAGCCGGAACGTCCGGACCGCCGGATCCGCAGGATCGACCAGGCTCACCATGCTCACGGTGTGCGGGCCCAGTGACGCCAGTTCGCTCAGGAACGTCACGCACAATGCCAGCACGTCCCGTCGATGAAGGTGATCCATCACCTGCCGGCTCAGGAAGGCCTGATCCTCGAGTGTGGTCGAGGAGAACATCTCGTTGACGATGACAATGCTCCGGGGCGTCGCCTGATCGAGGATGCGCTTGATCCGGACGAGATCGTCCTTGAGCTTGCCGCGCTGAGTGATGAGCGATTCCTGCCGTTCGAAGTGAGTGAGGACCCGGTCGAAACCACTGAGCCGTGCCTCACGCGCGGGGACCGGGCAGCCCAGTGCCGCCAAGTGGTGG
This sequence comes from uncultured Gemmatimonas sp., assembly GCA_964521535.1. Classification (GTDB taxonomy): domain Bacteria; phylum Gemmatimonadota; class Gemmatimonadetes; order Gemmatimonadales; family GWC2-71-9; genus SHZU01. Next base: position 12,978 of record CAZFSA010000036.1, on the reverse strand, counting down.
ACCTGGCCGAAGGCGCGCGCCAGGGTGGTCTTGCCGCTCTGATTGGGTCCTGATACGACGAGAATCCGCTCGGGTCCCTCCAGCCGCCAGTCGTTGCAGGTTACCGGCCGGCCTTCGGCGACATGCTTGCGCGCCAGCATGAGGTCGAATGCCTGCCGGGCCCGCACCGACTTGCCAGGCCCGAACTCGGGGTAGCAGGTCGGGAGGCCAGCCTGACGGATCGGCCTCAGCAGGTCGAGGAACGCGAGATAGAACTGGATCTCGCGCTCGAAGCGGACCAGGCCGGGGTCGGGGAATGCCGGCCTCCGGTTCTGGAACGCCTGGAGCCGGTCGAAGACGTCGGGGTGGAGTCGGGCCACACCATCGAGGACCCGGGCCTGGACGTGGTTGAGCGTCGGCGGCCACGGTGAGGGAGGAGGGGGTGGACGGAGCGACCATTCGTTCCCGCCATCGGTGCCACCGTCCCGCCCGTCCTCCGGCCGGAACATCCCGAACGTCTCGGCCACCCTGGGACCGTATTCGGCTTCGCGCCCGAGATTCCGCACCGTGACCCGGCCGTCCTCGATCCGTACGGTGTAGCGAACCGCGCCCAGGTCGGCGGCGATCTGCCGGGTTTCCGCCCCCAGCGCACGGAAGGCCGGAGACGCGGCGTACCCGGTGAGGTACTCGCGGAAGGCCGCCAGGCCCGCCGACGTGAGGGCCAGACCAGGCCCCAGGCCCGCGAACCGGTCCACCGCGTCCACGTAGAACTCAGCCGCCCGCAGGAACCAGCGTTGCCGCTCGATGGGATAGGTCGCCGTCTCCGCGACGGCGAGGTGGCGGCGCACCTGTTCCATGTCCGCCGCCAGCGCAGCGACGGCGAGCCGCGTTGCGTCCTGCTCGAGATCGCGAAAGACATCCTGCCGGTAGGCGACGATCTCCGGATCCCCGGGAGGCGCCTCGAACAGGGAGGCCAGGTCGTACTGGGCGCGGCTCTTCGCCAGGATGGCGATCACCTGGTCGAGGTTGAGGTCCCGAAGGCAGTCACGGTCCGGGGCCGGCGCTGGCGGAGGCGGGTCTCCGGGATGGAGCACGCTGGTGAAGCCGGTGGTCGCGATCGTCGTCACGGTGCTAGATTTCGGTGCCCTGCGCCGGCGATGGAGTTCGCCGAACCCGCCCCCGTGGCTGATGACTCCTGCTCTCATGATGCGGCACGGGAGACGGAGCCATGGAGCACCCCGACCTCGATCCGAACGCCGATCTGATCCGCCGGCATGACGGCGCCGAGCGCGTTCCTCTGCTCCCGATGGCCGAGCTGATCATCGTCTCGCCGTCGTCCGATCCCGACCAGCCTCCGGACGTGGCCATCCAGTGGAATCCGGAACGTCTGGAACAGCCGATTCCCGGGTCCGCGCTCTGGCGGGCCGTGCTCGAGCGGCGCCTTGGCGCGCCGCCCAACCCGCAGGATCCCGCCGATCGCGTGGTTCGCCTCCAGATCGAGCGGTCGCTCCTCCGGTTTCCGAGCCTCGAGAGCTGGTGGTCGTGGCTCCGGAGTGGGTGGAGCGCCCCGCCAAGGGTGCCTCCCGAGCCGGCCCGGCCGAGACGACTGGGCTGGTGGCGGCGGTTCCGGCGGGGCTGAGGCGTCATGCGCGGGTGACCTGCATCGAGCCGCTGCGCAACAATGCGCTCAGGGTCTCGATTGCCGCTCGGGAAACCCCGACCTCACGATAGGCCGCGATGGTTCTCTCCACCGGGTAGGAGGCCCGGCGAAGCTCCATGCGCCCGTTCTCCAGCACGGCGTAGGCGGCCCGGGGATCACCATCCTTGGGCTGGCCCACGCTTCCCGGGTTGACGACCCGGACCGTCCCGAGGTCCAGCTCGAACTGGTGATGGGTATGGCCGACCAGGGCCAGCGCGACCGGGATCGGCTCGAGCTCATCGCGCCACGCCGCGGGATCATCGTCGAGATAGCGATACAGGGTGTCCGAAGGCGTGGCGTGGACCGTGATCGCGCGCGTTCCCCCCAGGGTCAAGAACGCCCACTCTGGCCAGCCATCGAGAAGATGACGTTCCCGCTCCGTGAGCTGGCCCGGGGCGATGCCGGCCGTGGCTTCTGCCAGCCAGCGAAAGCTGGCCCTGCAGCCCGGAGCCGATCCGTCGAGGAAGGCCCGATCATGATTGCCCCGGACGGCGAAGAGCACCGGCTCCTCGATCAGCCGCTGGACACAGGCCGCCGGTTCCGGCCCGTAACCGACCACGTCTCCCAGGAAGATCAGCGCGTCGTGCGGCTCGGCCAGGACCACCTCGAGCGCGGGCAGGTTTCCATGGATGTCCGAGATGATGAGATACCGCATCGTCAGGCGCTCCGGGCGGCCGGCGCCGCCGCGCGAAGGAGGAACGGAAGCCCGGCAACCTGCGCCAGGACCGAGAAGGTTACGAGCGCCAGGGGAGTCACGTCGTAGAGAATCCCAAGGAGGACGCTGCCCAGGAACCACGCGAGGCCGAAGCCGGCATCGAACACCCCGAAGGCGGACGCCCGTCGCGCGGGCGGCACGATCGCCGCGACCAGGGCCCGGAAGATCGACTGCTGCACGCCCAGACCGACCCCCCAGAGCAGCACGCCGAGCAGCGCCAGCCCGCGGCCGCCCAGAAAGGCCAACGGAGCGAATCCGGCCGCGGCCAGGGTTGCCGCCCCCAGGACCCCCCGGCCAAAGCGGTCATACCAGCGGCCCAGGAGGAGGGCGGCCAGCCCCGCGACGCCCATCGCCGCGGCATAACCCACGGGCACCCAGCTCGCCGGCACGAGCGCCGCCCGCGCGAAGTGGAATGCGATCAGGGGGAAATCCGCGAACCCCGCGGCCACCAGTCCGGCGCCGGCCAGGCACCACCAGAAGGAACGCGGCAGTGCCGGCAGCTCCGCGGCGTGGGGTGCGGTCGCGCCGATCAGCCCGTGATACACCCGTTGGGCAAGTCCCAGGACCAGGAGCGAGAGCAGGGCGGGGATCAGCAGCACGCCGAAGGCCAGTGAGTAGCCCCCGGCCAGGTGCAGCACCAGCGCGACCAGCAGTGGGCCGATCAGTGCACCGGTCTGGTCCAGCGCCTCGTGCAGCCCGAAGCCGTAGCCGTGGCCGATCTCGGCGGCGGCGTGGGCCAGCATCGTGTCGCGAGCCGGTGTTCGGATCGCCTTTCCCGTCCGTTCCAGCAGCATCAGGCCCGCCGCCGGAGCAAGGCTCCGGGCAAGCCCGATCAGCGGAACGGAGAGGAGGTTGAGGACATAGCCGGCGTTCGCGAGCGACCAGTACCGCCCCGTCCGGTCGGCAAGCCTTCCGGAGGCGAGCCGGAGGCCGTAACCGAGCAGTTCGCCGAGCCCCACGACGATGCCGACGAAGGTCGCGCTGGCGCCGAGGGTGTGGAGGTAGGGACCGGTGATGCTGCGCGCCCCTTCGTAGGTCATGTCCGCGAACAGGCTCACGACGCCGAGGAGGAGCACGAAGCGGAGGGCCGGTTGTCGCGTCACCATCGTTCTCGCCCCCGGACAAAAAAATCCTGCGCGGCACGTGGCCGTCGCAGGAGTCATCAGCCGGGCGGGGCCCGGCGGTTTCCAGGGGCGAACTCCATCGCCCGTTCCTGTCGAACGCTACTCATTTCGCGGTGCCTGGTCAATTCCCCGGGGGCGGGCTTACCTTCCCGCCAACCCCTCACCCGCTGCCGATCATGACCACCATCTGGCCGAGCCTCGCTCGCCGGTTCGCGGCGTTCATCGCCCTGGGCTCAATGTTCGCGCATCCCCTCGCCGCGCAGGAGGCCGCGCCGTGGAGTGTCGAAACGCCGACCGGCCCCACCCGGTCGGTCTCCTTCGAGGTGACCCGCGGTACCTGGATGAGCCTCGGCGTCTCGCCCGACGGCCGGACTCTGGTGTTCGACCTTCTGGGCCACATCTACGAGCTGCCGGTCGAGGGCGGCACGGCCACCCGACTCACCAGCGGCCGGTCCTGGAACCTCTTCCCCCGGTACAGCCCCGACGGCCGGAGCATCGCATTCTCGTCCGACCGGAGCGGAAGCCACAACATCTGGATCATGGACCGGCAGGGCGGGCGGCTCCGGCACCTCCCCGCACCCGACGAAAACGTCTACAAGCCTGCCTGGTCGCCGGATGGGCGGCGGCTCTACGCCGCCTCTTCCGGCGATGGACTGCCGGACCGCCTGGTGGTGTTTCGCCTAGCCGGCGGGCGGCAGACCCTGGTGCAGGGGAACGCGCTCTCGAGTCCGGTGGCGGAGCCGGAAGGTGGGGTGGTCCTCATCGAGCGGAGCGGTGGCCAACTCTATCCCTTCGGCTTCAACCCGTACGTGATCCCGCTGGGCGGGACCCGGATCGAAGCCTACGACGAGCGCACCGGCGAAACCCGGATCGAGATCGAGCGGCCGGGAGGCGCGTTCGCGCCAGCGCTTTCGCCGGACGGCCGCTACCTCGCCTATCTCCATCGCGCCATCGACACCACGGTGCTGGTCCTCCAGGATCGGGCTACCCGGCAGGAGCGGGCGCTGCTCCGAGGGCTGGACCGCGACCGCCAGGAGAGTGGAACCGAGTACGGACCCTACTCGGCGATGACCTGGCATCCCGACAGCCGGCGGCTCTTCCTCGCCTCCGGAGGTGCCATCCTCTCGGTGGACGTTGGCACCGGTCGCGCCACGCCGGTGCCCTTCCGGGCCCGGGTGGAGCGCGAGTTCTCCGAGACCATCCGCTTCCGGACTCCCGAGCCGCTGGAACGCGCCACCACCCGTCTGCATCGCTGGGGCGGCCGCACCCCGAGCGGCGTCGTCTCCGAGGCCCTGGGCGACCTCTGGCTGGTGGACGGCCGGGGTGGGCGCACCAATCTGACCCGCTCGGCGGCCCTGGAGACCAGCCCGGTGTACGACCACAAGACCGGTGCGCTCTACTACGCTTCATGGACGGATGACAGCCTGGGCGCCGTCTATCGGATGGCCCGGCCCGGCGCAGCGCCCGAGCGTCTCTCCAGCGTGGCGGCGCAGTACGGGGCCATCGCGGTGTCGCCCGATGGCGGCTCGGTCGCGTATGTACGGGGCGCCGGCGGTGTGGAACGGGGCCTCTGGCTTTCGAACGAGGTCCGCTTCGACCTGATGCTGCGCCCGCTGTCCGGGGCCGAGCGTCGGGTGACCGGGATCGAGGGGCAGTCGCTGGAGTACGCCAACATCTCGGGCAAGGTCCCGCCCAGCGTGACCTTCTCGCCGGACGGGCAAACGCTCTACTTCACCGAGTTCGTCCGCGACACGCTCACCCTGAAGCGCATCGGGCTCGACGGCCGGGGCGAGACCGCGTTGATCCGGTTCCCCAGCGCGGTCGCCGCGGTGCCCTCGCCCGACCTGACCTGGGTCGCGTATCGCGAGTACCAGCGCAGCTTCCTCACGCCGCTCGCGGAAACCGGTCAGCCGGCGGTGGTCTCGGCGTTCCAGGCCCTTGGCGCGAGCTTCCGCATCGATCCCGAGGATGGCGGCTATCTGGTCTGGTCACCCGACAGTCGCACCGTGGGGTGGAGCCGGGCCGCGGCCTTCTACGAGAAGGCGGTTGACTCGGTGCTGGCCGAGGCCGGCCGGCCACGTCCGTCGGCGCCGCTCGCGGCGTGGACCGGACCCCGGGTGCCAGGCTCGACCGCCCGGCGGACGGACCTCGCGGTCGAGTACGAGATCGACCGCCCGCGAGGCGTACTCGCCCTGACCGGCGTCCGGGCGGTGACCATGAACCCCGCGCGCGAGGTGCTGGAGAACGCAACCATCCTGATCGAGAACGGCCGGATCTCGGCGGTTGGCATCGGGCTCCCGGTTCCTGCCGGGGCGCAAATCTACGATCTCCGGGGCCGGACCGTGTTGCCGGGATTCATCGACGCCCACGCCCATCCTCACATCGAGCACTCCGCGCTCCACGTGATCGAGCAGCAGCCCACCTACCTGAGCGGGCCGCTTGCCTACGGCGTCACCACCCTCTTCGAGGTGTACGGCAACGAATACCGCGACGGCTGGCTCTCGGACATGGCGCGGGCCGGCCGGCTCGCGAGCCCCCGCTTCCTCACCACCGGCTCGGTGATCTTCGGGCAGCGGTACGGCTTTCGGCTTCGGATGTTCCGGCCGATCGAGACCCTCGACGACGCGCTGGAGCAGCTCCGCTGGAACAAGGACCACGGCGCCACCGCGGTGAAGGACTATGTCCAGATCACCCGGAAGCGGCGGCATCTCACCGCGACGGCCGCGCGGGTGCTGGGACTCAACCTGGTGTCGGAGTCGCTCTCCGATCCCCAGATCAACTTCACCCAGCTCCTCGACGGGGTGACGGGCATCGAGCACTCGATGGGGCTGGTGCCGTTCTACGAGGACGTGGTCCGGTTCTGGGGCGCTACGGCGGCGGGCAACACGCCCACCTTACTCGTCCTCTACAACGGGAGAATGGGCGAGGGGTGGTACCACCAGGGCAGCAAGCTCTGGGAGGATCCCAAGCTCACCCGGTTCATCCTGCCGGAGCAGTTGATGCGGGTGCGCAACCCCGCCCACCTCTGGCCGGAGGACATGACAGCCTGGCGGATGGCGGCGGAACTCCGGAAGCTCCACGCCAACGGTACCTCGCTCCAGGTAGGGGCCCACGGGCAGATGTTCGGGCTGGACTACCACTGGGAGCTGGAGCTGCTGGCGGGGGGCGGGGCCGGGTTCTCCCCGCAGCAGGTGCTGGAGATGGCGACCATCAACGGCGCGGCCTACCACGGCCTCGACGCCCAGCTGGGCTCGCTGGAGGTGGGGAAGCTGGCCGACCTGGTGGTGCTCGACGCCAACCCGCTCGAGGACCTCGCCAACGCGAGGCGGGTCGAGCTGGTGGTGAAGAACGGCGTGGTCTACTCGGGCGACGATGCATCCCGCCGGTGGCCGGAGCCGAGGCCGGCGGCCAGGCCGTACTTCATGCGGCATCACTGACGCCGCAACCGCTCCGGCAGGAATTCCTCCGGTCGTGCCGGCCGGCCGTCCCGCACCACCCAGGCGATTCGCCGGGTGTTGCGGATGTCCGCGGCCGGGTCGGCGTCCAGCACCACCAGGTCCGCCCGCCGCCCCACCTCGACGGTTCCGATCTCCGACGTCAGCCGGAGCGCGCGGGCCGCGTTCCGGGTGGCCATCCGGAGCACGTCCGCCGGCGGGATGCCAGCCTCGACCAGCAGCTCCAGCTCCCGATGGTAGAGCCAGGGGTTGGCTCCGTCGGTCCCCACGGTCAGCGGCACGCCGGCCCGATGGAGCCGCCGCGCCAGCTCCAGCATCCGGGCAAAGTTCCGCTTGGCCCGCGCGAGGTCCTCGGCGTTCCAGAGCGGCTGGGTCTGCGCCTGCGCCTTGGCCAGCAGCGTCGGCGGCAGGTATTGAAGGACCTCCGGACGGACCCGGGTGGTGTCGTCGGCCCAGGCGAACCATTCGAACGCCACCAGCGTGGGGTCGACGCTGATCCGGCGGGACACCAGGGTGTCGATCATCTCGCGGATTTCGGGCCCGTCGAAGTCGGCGTACCCGAACCAGTCGAACATGAACTGGCCCCCACCCGCGCGCATTCCCTTCAGGTACTCCTCCCGCGCCGCCTCGGGAAGGAGTTTGGCGTTGTTCACGATGATGTGGGTGATGGCGTCGAGCCCGGCGCTCGCGGCGTCGGTCCACGAAGTCTGCCAGAGGTGCGCCACCGCGGGCAGGCCGCGGGCGTGCGCCTCGTCGACCCCGGCCCGGATCATCGCCGAGTCGAGCGTGGAATAGAGCTTGATGAAGTCGACCCCGGCCTCGGCCTGGCGCGCCACCGCCGCCCGGACATCCTCGGGGGTCCGGGCCTGGTCGACCGCTTCGGCCACGAGGCTGCGATCGATGGGTGCGCCCGCAGTGACGATCCGCGGCCCCACCAGTTCGCCAAGCCGGACCCGGTTGCGAAGCGAGACGGCCTCGCGCGTGGGCCCCGCGGGATTGCGGACCGTCGTGATGCCGAAGGCGAGCTGGGTTCGGGTCAGTTCCACGGTCGCCGCCTCGTCGTAGGGATAGCGGAGCCGCCGCGTCCCGCCGGTGGTGTCGACCTCCCAGACCGCGATGGCGAGATGCCCGTGCATCTCGACGAAGCCGGGGAGCAGATATTTGCCGGTGAGGTCCAGGATCCGGGCGCCGCGCGGAATCGCCACGTCGCTGGGGTCGCCAACGGCCGTAATCCAGCCGTTCCGCACTACCACCACGGCGTCGCGCCGCGGCGGTCGGTCGGTGCCGTCAATGAGGGTCGCTCCCCGGAGCACCATGGTCTGGGCGGAAAGGCCGGCGGCCAGGACGGAGAGGAAGGCCGCGGCGGCGGCGCTTTGAAGGAGCGGACGGGTCGGCATCCGGCGGTCCGGGCTGTGTCAAAGGGATAGTCTCGCCGCGCGCTTCCGGCTTACACCCGCGTCCAGCCTGAGCCGCACCACGAAGAGCAGCACCGCCACCCCGATCTCCGCCAGCAGGGTGACGTACTTCCCCGAGCGCACCAGTTTGCGGGGCTTCCGCCGGGAGGCGACTGAGCGGACGGGGCCCGTCTGTCCGGCGTCTACTTCAATCGTTCGAGTCGGCCCTTGCGGCGAATCAGATCCCTGTAGTTCCACTGGACCTCACGCGCCTCGGCCAGCCACCGCCTCAGCTGCGCGGTGTCCACCTCCTCCACCGCCGTGTATCGCGCCTCGGCGGCCTTGAAGGTCCCCTCCTTCTTCAGTCCCCTGGCCTCGAACGACTGCCCGCTCCAGAAGAGCAGCCGCACGCCATCCTTGAGCTTGCTGTACCCGACGATGGGATTCCCGTCGAGGAACCAGACCGGGTGCGCGTGCCAGATCCGGTTTGCCGCCTCGGGCAGGGCGCGATCGATCTCATCCGCCAGCCGCCGGCAGATTGCCCGATCGCGAGGTTCCTGAGCGGCGTTGTACTTCCTGGTATCCGGGTGCATCGCGACCTCCGAATCCGCAGCCTTGAGGGAGCCATCGTCCGGGATGGCGCCTACTCCGCCCGGAGAGCTTCCATCGGATGCACCCGGGCGGCCCGCTGGGCCGGCATGAGGCCCGCGGCCAGTGCCACCGCCACCAGCACCACGGTAGCGCCCCCGAAAGCCGGCACGTCGGTGCCAGTGAGCCCGTACAGGAGCGACTGCGCGGCCCGGCCGATGCCCCACGCTCCCACCAGGCCGGCAACCAGCCCGGCCGCCGTCATCCCGCCGACCTGCCGGAGCACCATGCCCCGCACCCGGGCGGCGTCGGCGCCGAGCGCCATCCGGAGCCCGATCTCCCGGGTCCGCTGGGCGATGGTATAGGCCAGCACCCCGTAGAGACCCACCGCCGCGAGCAGGGTGGCCAGAATGGCGAATCCCGCCGAGAGGGTGGTGATCATCCGGTCAAGATAGATGTTCTCCCGGATCTGCTGGGTCATGGTCTGGAGATCGGCCACGGGGAGCAGGGGCTCCAGTCGCGCCACCAGCGGCTCGATGGCGCCCACCGTGGCGGCCGGCGCACCGCGGGTCCGAATGTAGAAGGAGAGGCGTGGAACCCCCGGATTCTGTCGCGCGGCCAGGAAGAGGACCGGCGGGATCTCGCCTTTCACCTCATTATAGGCGGCGTCCCGCACCAGGCCCACGATCTCAAGGTCCGGCGGCGGCGGACTGCCTGGCCGCCGCGCCGCTGCGTTCCCCAGCCGGAGCCGGTGGCCGATCGGGTTGCTGCCCAGCCGAAACTTCTTCGCGAAGGCCTCGTTCACGATCGCCACGCCCGGTGTGCCCACCGCATCGCCGGGGCCGAACTCGCGCCCGGCCAGCACCGGCACCCCCATGGTCCTGAAGTAGTTCACGCCGATGTAGTTGGTGCGCGAGTTGACGTCGGTGTCCGGCGTGGTCGGAAAGCCGTCAACGTCCACGTCGTTGCCGTTGCTCCAACCGCTCAGGATCGGAACCAGCGCGCTGCTCACCTCCACCGCCCCCGGAAGCAGGGCCAGCTCGCTCTCCAGCCGCTCGAACAGCGCCAGCGTCCGGAGCGAGTCGTAACCGATTTGCTGGGGTGAGACGGCGAAGGTGACCAGGTTCTCGGACCGGATGCCCAGCTCCACCCGGTTCACGTTGGTGAGGCTCCGGATGAAGAGCCCGGCCGAGCAGAGCAGGGCCATCGAGAGCGCGATCTGGGCCGTCACCAGCCCATGGCGGAACCGCACCGCGCCCCGGCTCGCCCCACCGCGGGCCGAGTCCGACCGGGTCACGGTGAGGAGGTCGGGGCGGGTGGCGTGGAGGGCCGGGAGGAGGCCGAAGATCAGCATGGTGGCGAGCGAGACCAGCGCCGCGAACCCCAGCACCGGGCCGTTGATCCCGGCGGTGGCGCCGAGTCCGAGCCCGGAGGGGAGGAACGAGAGCAGGAGTGTGAGCGTGCCCCGCGCCACCAGCAGGCTCGCCCCGCCCGCCATCAGGGCCAGCAGCCCGGCCTCGGCCAGCAGTTGCCCGATCAGCTGGTGCCGGCGCGCGCCCAGCGACGAGCGCACCGCCATCTCCGATGCCCGGGCGGCGGCCCGGGCCAGGAGCAGGTTGGCGACGTTGGTGCACGCCACCAGTAGCACGACGCCGGTGACCCCCCAAAGCAGCAGCAGCGGGGTGCGGGTCTGTCCCATGAGACTGCTCTGCCCCTGGTGCCCGGCCGTCACCCGGACCTTCTTGTTGCGGAACTCCGTCAGGCGCTGATCGGACTGGCCCAGCTGGAGCGGCAGCTCCACGTCCACGATGATCGGACTGTAGACCGCGTTGAGCTGGACGGCGGCCTGCTCCGGGGTCACCCCGGGCCGGAGGCGGCCGAAGAGATACACCCAGTAGGAGCGCCGATCCGCCAGGCTGCCCCGGGACCACGGCTCCATCGCCTCCCGCATGGTGAGCGGCACGAACACCCGGGGCCGCATGCCCAGCGTGGTCCCGTCGAATCCGCGGGGGGCCACGCCCACGATCGTCATGGCGTGGCCGTTCACCATGATGGTCTCGTCCAGCACGGTGGGATCGGCGCCCAGCTCGTTGGCCCAGTAGTGATAAGCCAGCACCGCCACCGGATGCCCGCCGGGCACCCGGTCGTCGTCGGGGCCCAGCAGCCGGCCCAGCGCCGGCCGGAGCCCCAGGGTGGGAAAGTAGGAGCCCGAGACCGCCGTCCCCTGACCCGACAGGCTCCGTCCCCGGAACGACAGGTCGGCGCCGATCCCCCGGTGGCCGGCCAGGCCGGTGAGCACGGTCTGGCCCTGTTCCAGGTCGCGGAACATCGGGTGGCTGAAGATCACGTCGCAGCCGCCGGCCCGGTTGCAGGACTGGGAGCCGGGATTGGGGCCCGAGGCCAGCACATTCACCAGCCGGTCGGGCTCCGGCACCGGGAGGGAGCGGAGCAGTACCCGCTGCACCAGCGAGAAGATGGCGGTGTTGGCCCCGATTCCGAGGGCGAGGGAGAGCACCGCCACCAGGGTGACGAGCGGGGTCCGCGCCAGGGTGCGGACCGCGAGTTTCAGGCTGGGCATCGGTCGAGTCGGTTTCGGGTGGCTGCCGGGGCGCGACGATCGTTAGAGCCCGGAGGGGGTGGGACCGTTGCATTCGGGCGGACCCGACGGTCGACCTGACAGGAGCATTACAGCAACCGGCCGCCGAAGACCGGCCACCTCGCGGCGGAGGGTGGTCAGGGGGGACCGGCTGGCGCTCCCCGCGGCGCGAACGCCCGACGGAAATGCTCCATCCGGAACAGGATCCCCAGAATGGCCACGTAGGCCGCATACTCCACCGCCATGGCGACGTAGCGACCGAGGTAGGCGAGGTTCTCCACTGCGCAGAGCATCCCCATCGCCCCGTAGCACCAGGCCAGCGCCACCGGTGTGCGAGGCCAGCGCCGCGCGTAACCCGCGAGAAAGACCCCCGCCGTCAGGAGCACCAGCACCCACTGCGCCAGAAGGACGGGCCGCGGGAGCAGCGGGTTGCTGAGCCTGGGCCAGGGCGGCTCGGCCACGAACCACTCGATCAGCCCCACCATGGACCAGGCCGCGAGCCCCGCGTGCAGGGCCACCAGGAGGGCGGCGATAACTCGTCCGGACGATAGCGTCATCCTGTTCCCCCCTCTGGTCCATTGCCGGCGGTTGGCCCGCCTGTCCCCCGCTGGACAAGTGCCGTTGCGGTCAGATTGCCGGTGACATTGAGCACGGTTGAGAAAATGTCCGGCAGTGCGTCCACCGCGATCAGGATCCCGATCCCCTCGACCGGCAGCCCGATCGCGAGGAACAGCGGGGCCAGCATCAGGAACGCCCCCCGCGGCACCCCCGGCGCCGCGAAGGCCAGGAAGATCGCCGCGAACGCGATGGTGCCCAGTTGCACCGCGCCCAGTTCGACGCCATAGAACCAGGCCACGAAGAGCGCTCCCGTGGTCCACGACACCGGGGCCGCCAGCTTGAAGGTCGACACCGCGAGCGGAAGCACGAATCCGCTCACCCGGCTGGAGAGGCCGAGGTCGCGCTCGGCCGCCTCCACCAACGCGGGAAGACTGGCGATCGACGAGCTGGAGCTGAAGGCGATGAGCTGGGGCGGGAGTGCCGCCCGGGCAAACCGCGCCAGCGGGATCCGGCCGCCGATCGCCGCCACCGGATAGCAGAGGAGCACCGCCACCGTGCAGGCCACCGCATAGACCAGGATGTAGAACCCGACCGCGCCCGCCAGCAGCAGCCCCCCGCGGGCCGCGAGCGGCAGCACCAGCGCGAACACCCCGATCGGCGCCACGGCCACCACCCAGCGCACCAGCACCAGCATGGCGTCGCCCAGCGCCCGGAAGAAGCCTACCAGCGCGGTCCGGGTGCCCTCGCCGCTCCGCGCTACCGCGAGCGCGAACAGCAATACGAACAGGATCAACGGCAGCATCGCCCCGTCGGCCGCCGCGGCCACCGGGTTGGTCGGAATCAGCGAGGTGAGCCAGGCCGAGATCGACG
>CAZFSA010000035.1:0-35381 GCA_964521535.1 uncultured Gemmatimonas sp. | reverse complement strand
ACCCCGAGCCGGACCGCCCATGCCGGAGCGGCCAGCGCGGCCAGCGCCGCAGCGGCCCCTCCCGCTGCCGTGCCCACCACTGCGAGACGCCGGAGCGGCCGGCTCAGACTCGCCAGCGCGGCCTCGGTCCACCGGGGCGACACCGACTCAGCGGCTCCCCAGCGCGTACACGAACAGATTCACACCCATCCGCAGCGCCTCTTCCCGTTTCTCCGGAGGGTCGCCATGCACCTCCGGGTCCTCCCAGCCGTCCCCCAGGTCGGTCTCATAGGAGTAGTAGAGCACCAGCCGGCCGTCCAGGAAGATACCGAAGCCCTGCGCCGGCTTCCCGTCGTGCTCGTGGATCTTCGGAATTCCGCGGGGAAACGGATACACGACCGAGTAGATGGGATGGTCGAGGGGCACCTCCACCAGCGGCCGATCGGGGAAGAGTCGGGCAATCTCTCTCCGCGCCGACTCGTCCATCCCGTAGTTGTCGTCCATGTGGAGAAACCCGCCCAGTTCCAGGTACCGGCGGAGGGTTGTCAGATCGCGGTCGCTCCAGCGGACGTTCCCGTGGCCGGTCATGTGGAGGAACGGCACCTGCCAGAGGGCGTCGTCGTCCAGCCGGACCACGGTCTCGCGGGTCGCCATCCGGAGCCCGGTCCGCTCGGCGATCGCCTTGAGCAGGTTGGGGAGGCTGGAGGGATTGGCGTACCAGTCGCCCCCTCCATCGTAGTGCAGCCGGCCCACGGTCAGCAGTTCCTGGCCGGCCAGCGGCGCCGCCAGCAGCGTGGACGCTAGCATCGCGCCGAACGCCCTCATCGATCGCGCCCCATTGCCAGGCGATAGGCCTCGTTGCGCGAGACGCCGGCGGCGGCCTCGAGAACCTGCGCGGCCCGCCGCCCCTCCACGCCTGCCTCCCGCAGGGCCCGCGCCAACCGCTCGGCGTGGCCGTCATCCGGTTCCGCCTCCGGGGCACGGCGTCCCTCGACCACGACCGTGCATTCCCCCCGCACCTCCTCATTCGCAAACTGCCGGGCCAGCTCGCCGAGGTCCCCGGTCCTGAGCTCCTCGAACCGCTTGGTCAGCTCGCGCCCCACCGCGGCCCGGCGGTCCGGCCCGCAGGCCTTCTCCAGATCCCGGAGGAGCGCGCCGAGTCGGCCCGGCGCCTCGAAGCACACGACCGTGTCCGGTCCGGACGCGAACTCGGCAAGCCAGGCCCGCCGGTCCTCGCCCCGGCGTGGCGGGAACCCCAGGAACCGGTACCGGTTCCCGGGCAATCCAGACGCCGAGAGTGCCGCAGTCACCGCCGAAGGCCCGGGAATCGCCACCACCGGATGCCCTGCGCGCCTGGCGCGGGCCACCAGATCGGGGCCTGGATCGCTCACACCGGGGGTGCCCGCATCCGTCACCAGGGCCACCCTCCGGCCGGAGCCGAGAGCGGCCACCACTTCGTCCAGGCGCCGGTCATCCGAATGAGCATGCACACTGATCAGGCGGGCGCTTCCTCCCACATGTCGCAACAGCTTCATTGCCTCCCGGGTATCCTCCGCGGCCACGAGGTCCGCCTCCCGGAGCACCGCGGCGGCCCTTGGCGAGAGATCGCCGAGATTGCCGATGGGCGTGGCCACGACGTAAAGCGTCCCCGGCGGCTCCTGCACCTGACGGGCGTCCGGGGACTGGGGATTCTCCACCGCGGGCAGCGGGGGCGACGCCTTCGCGCCACCCCGCCCCTCCCTCAACCCAGGTGGGAGTCGATCCTGGCCGCCAGGGCCGACTTCTGGGTCAGCCCCACGACCGAATCCACCAGCTTCCCGTCCTTGAAGAACAGAAGCGTGGGAATCGACCGAACATTGAAGCGCATCGAGGTGCGCTGGTTGGCGTCGACGTCGAGCTTGGCAATCTGGATCCGCCCCTGGTACTCCTGCGCCAGGGCTTCCAGAATCGGCGCGATCGCCCGGCAGGGGCCACACCATTCCGCCCAGAAATCGACCAGGACCAGTCCCTTGGCCTGCTCCACCTCGGCGGCGAACGTCGCATCCGTCACGTGCGTGATACTGCCGGTAGTCCCCATGCCCATCTCTCTCCCGACCCCGAGGTCTGTTACTTTCCGGCCCCGGATCCACCGGAGGCGCGATGTTCCCCTCATCCACCATCGCCCACATCGGCGTGGCGGTCACCAGCATCGACCAGGCCCTGCGGTTCTACCGCGACGTCCTCGGCCTGGAACCGCAGGCCCCTCCCGAGGAGAAGGACGGCGCCCGGATCGTATCCCTCCGGTTCGGGGAGTCCGAGGTGGAGTTGCTCGAACCGCTCAACGCCGAAGGGCCCATCGCCCGGTTCCTGGCCCGGCGAGGTCCCGGAATTCACCATGTCTGCTACCGGGTGCCGGATCTCGATGAGGCTCTGGCCCGGGCGGCCCGGTTCGGCTACCGCCTCATCGATGAGACCCCTCGTCCCGGTGCGGGGGGACACCGAATCGCCTTCCTGCACCCGAAGTCCACCGACGGGATCCTGATCGAGCTCACCGCATGAGCTGGCGGGGAGCCGGCGGAGTCGCCGTCGCGGGGTCGCATGGGCGTCCCGGCACTCCGGCCGCGTTCAGGTCGATCGAGTTGACCAGCCAGGAGCCGTCGCGGGCCCTGATGAGCGAGAACGGCACCGTCTTGACGCACCCGCCGCGCCGAAGCTCCACCGTCACGTCCCGCCGGTCGCCGCCGGTCACGGCCGGGTTGCTCTCGCCCAGAACTCTTGCGGTCCCTCCCTTGAGGTACGCGTGGATCACCGTGACCCGCTGCGGCCAGTTGCGCGGGTTGTTGGTCACCGCCGCGGGCCCCCGGACCGTCCCCCACAAATGCCCCATCTGGGCCAGATTGCTGTCCGCCACCGCCTGCATGAACGCCGCCACCACGGCTGACGGTCCGCCGGCCGGCGCCGGCGTCACCGTCCGGACTTTGCTGGTCGAGCATCCCAGAACCGCCAGGCACCCGACTGCCGCGACCCAACGCGCCACGAGTCCCTCCCTGATGGCGTGCCTGGCGAAACGTAACCGGCCATCCGGCCACCGGAAAAGGGAAACCCGGCTCCGCGGGGGAGTCCACCATGCGCCTCTATGTCAACGTCGATCACGTCGCCACGGTCCGGCAAGCCCGTCGGACGGTCGAGCCTGATCCGGTTGAAGCTGCCCGCCTCGCGGAGCTGGCCGGAGCCGACGGCATCACCGTTCACCTTCGCGAGGACCGCCGCCACATCCAGGACCGGGATCTGCAGCGGTTGACCGACGCCGTCACCACCGTCCTGAACTGCGAACTGGCCCTGGACCCGGGCGTCCTCGACCTCGTCTGCCGGCTTCGGCCCTACCAGGCCACCCTCGTGCCCGAGCGGCGGGAAGAGGTCACCACCGAGGGTGGGCTCGACCTCGCCCGGGAGCCCTCGAGGCTGGCCGCGGCGATCGACCGCCTCTCCAGCGCAGGGTCCCGGGTCAGCCTGTTCATCGATCCCGATCTGGCCACCGTCGACCGGGCTCGCGACCTCGGCGTCCCGGCGGTCGAGTTTCACACGGGCGCGTACGCCCATGCCTGGCCCGATGCTGCAGCTCCCCTGGGCGGCCTCCGGGCAGCGGCCGCCCACGCCCGGGCCGCAGGCCTCGCCGTCCACGCCGGCCACGGGCTCACCTACGACAACGTCGCCCCGGTTGCGGGGATTCCCGAAGTGGAAGAGCTCAACATCGGCCACAGCATCGTGAGCCGCTCAATCCTCTGCGGCATGTACGGAGCGGTGTCCGAGATGAAGCGCATCGTTCTCGCGTCCCGCCCGCGTTGACCCCGGCCCTCCCGGAGACCTAGACTTCCCGAACCCCGATGCGGACGCCATGACCGTACCGACCGGCCGGCTCCAGTTCTTTACCCTCGAGGCCGGCGACTACCTCGATCGCCTGGCTGACCTCGCCGGTCGGCCTACCGCACCGGACCCGGACGAGTTTGTCCGCCTGACCCGGGCGCTTCGGGGATCGGCCCTGATGGCCGGGTTGACCGCCTTCTCCCAGGCCGCCTCCGGCCTGGAGCAGGTCGCCAAGGCGTTTCGCGAGGGCCAGTGGCGCTGGAGCCCGGCCCAGGCCGAGCGGGTTGCCAGTGCGGTCGCCCGGCTGAAAGGTCTGGTCGGACGCGCTGGCGAGTGGACCGACACCGATTCGGCCGCTGCCACGGCGCTGGGCCGGGAGCTGGTGGAGGCCCTGGCCGGAACCGTCCCGGTCGTTCCACCCGCCCGCCCCCCGCTCGAACCGGTCGACCAGCTTCCCCCGAGCGTCAGGGATTTCATCGCGCGCGAAGGCGCGCTGGTGGCCGGCAGCCTCGAGCATGCCGCCCAGGGCGTCGACCTCGGTCCCCTCGACCAGGCGGCCGAGCTGGTGCTCCGGCGCCTCCAGCCCCTTCGCGGGTTGGGCTCGCTCCCCAACCTGGCCCCGCTTCCCGATTTCCTCGATGCCGTAGAACTGGCGCTTCGAGCCGCCCGCGAACAGGCCCCACCCCCGGGCACCGCCCGGGCGCTCCGGAACCTGGCGGCCGCCATCGGCCGCCTGGCCCGGGAAGTGGCCGACCAGGGTCGGGCCAATCCCGACTCCCCCGAAGCGGCCGCGGCGGCGGCCCAACTGCTCGCCACTTTCGGCCGGGAAGACGACGTGGTCGAGATCGGGTCGCTCTACTTCGAGGGAGACCCCACTCCCATCGTCGAAGTCGGGAAAATCGCCGCGGCCGAACCAGCCGACGTCGAGGAGATCGGCCTGGTGAGCCTCGGTGACCGCCTGAGACACGCCGCTGACCTCCTCCAGGCCGCGACCTCCGAAACCGCTCGTCACCTGCTCCTCTTCGGACTCCTGGTCGAGCTCCGGCCCGCGGCCCGGCGGGCTCGGCTCGACCGCCCGGGCCTGGCCCCCTTCCTCGAGGGGGTGACCCGGTCTGTCGCTCGCGGGATCGCCGGTCGTTCCCCCGCGGAGTTCGCCGCGCACCTCCGGGAAGCAGCCGAGGTGCTGGCCCAGGGCGCCGGGTCCCGGGACGCCGTCCTCCTCAGCGACGACCTGGTGCCGGCAACGGAGTCGCTGGCCCGGCTCGCTACCACGGCCGCCGAGGTGGTGCCGATCGAGCAGCTGGCTCCCGACGCCCAACCTCCCTCCCCTGCGCCCGATGCCGGCCCACCGGCCCCGAGTGCCCCGGACGCGTTCGAACGGTCTCTCACCACCCTGTTCGAGCTGGAACGGACGGTGGTCGACGTGGTGGCCATCGAATCGCTGCTCTATCGCGGCCGCCGGGCTCTGGAACGGGCCGATCAGGTCCGGATCGAGTTGTCGCGCGCCCTGAATGAGGAACGTCCCTTCGCCGAGATCCAGCCGTTGGTGAGCGAATTGATTGACCTGGTACCGCTCGCCCTTGCGGAGTAGATCGCTGGTCGCCCTCGTCGGCGTCGCGGTCACCGTGGCGCTGTTGGCGTGGGTGCTGCGTGACGTCTCTCCCGCCGAGATCTGGCATCAGGCTAGCGGCGCGGATCCCGGGTGGATGGGCGCGGCCGTCCTCCTCACGACGTCGACCTTCCTCCTCCGCCTTTTCCGGTGGCGGCTGATTCTGCTCACCGACACCGGCCGCCCGGTCGCCTGGGGTGCGATGTGGCACGCCATCGCCATCGGCTTCATGGCGAACAACATTCTCCCGTTCCGGGCCGGCGAGCTTCTTCGCGGCTTCGCCGTGAACCGCCTGGCACCGGTGAGGATCTCGAGCGCCCTCTCGTCCCTCGTGCTGGAACGGCTGTTCGACGCGATCACCATCATCGCCCTGCTGTTCGTCGGGCTCGCCACCGCGGGGATCCCGGCTACCACGAGGGTGGGCGGAGTCCCGGTCCAGACCGTGGCGTCCCGCGCTGCCGTGCTGACCGGAATCCTTCTCGCGGCCTGCGTGGCGGCACTGGTCTTCCCCGCCCCGGCCCGGGCCGCCATCCGCCGGCTGGCGCCCGCCAGGGTGGCCGAGCGCCTGGTGGGGCTGCTCGATGGCGTCCAGGCCGGCCTTGGCGCCCTCGCGTCTCCCGGACGGGTGGGGGGGGTCGCCGCGTGGTCGCTGGTGATCTGGCTGGTCAACGGAGCCTCGTTCTACGCCGGCTTTCGAGCCTTCGATATCGAGGTCGGCATGGGCGGGGCGCTGCTGCTCCAGAGCCTGCTCGTTGTCGGTATCTCGGTCCCCTCGACGCCGGGCTTCTTCGGCCCGTTCGAGGCCGCGATCAAGGCGGTCCTGAGCCTCTTCGGCGTCGCCAGCGACGTGGCGGTCGCGTACGGTCTGACGTACCACGTGGCCACCTTCCTCCCCATCACCCTGCTCGGGCTCTGGTCCCTGGCCCGCACTCCCGTCAGCCTGCGGACCATGCAGGAGACGCCCCGTTGAGCCCCGTGGCCCGATCCCCCGATCCGCCGCCCGAACCCGGCGACCTGGTGACGGTCGACGCCGAGGCCAAGGTCAACCTCCTCCTTCGCGTCCTGGCTCGCGAGGCCAGCGGCTACCACGGGATCGAGACGTTGTTCTGCCGGATTCGCCTCGCGGATACGCTGGTGGCTGGGCGGCGGCCCGGGCCGGGCCTGGTCTCCCTGGAAACCGACGGCCCCGACCTCGGGCCCCCCGGGGACAACCTGGCCGTCAGGGCCGCCGAGGCCGTCCTCGCGGCCACCGGTCGCCGGTTCAGCGTCCACCTCCGCCTGGTCAAGCGGATCCCGGTTGCGGCCGGGCTGGGCGGTGGATCGGCCGACGCCGCGGCGGCACTGACGGCCGTCAACCAGCTGGCCGGAGGGGCGGTGCCGCGGTCGGAACTCCTGCATCTCGCCGCCCGACTCGGCGCCGACGTTCCCTTCCTGCTCACCGGCGCCGCGCTGGCCCTGGGGTGGGGCCACGGAGAACGGCTGCTTCGCCTTCCCCCGCTCCCGCCGGCGCCAATGCTCCTGGTATGCCCGCCGGTGGCCATTCCCACCCCGGAGGCGTACGCCTGGGTCTCCGAGGCCCGCGCCGGGGCCGGTCCTCGCGGCTCCCTGGCCCTGGACCTGGAGGCGTTGAGCCGGTGGAGCGATATCGGGCGGATGGGAGGCAACGACTTCGAGTCGGTCGTCTTTGGGAGGTTCCCACTCGTCCGGGCCGCGTTCGAGGCGTTGGCCCGGACCGGCCCCATCCTTTGTCGGATGAGCGGCTCGGGCGCCACTCTGGCGGCGATCTACCGCTCGGAGCGCGACCGGGAAGACGCCCGGCTGATGCTCGGGCGGAAGCATGGCCAGGTAATCGCAACCTCTACCTGCTGACCGCACCGGCCCTCTGCCCCCGGCTTTCGTCCCGGGCCCGCCGTGGGGTAAACTTCGAGCCGCTGGCCCCTCGTCCAATGGCAGGACATCAGACTTTGGATCTGAGAATGGTGGTTCGAGTCCACCGGGGCCAATCCGTCGCCAGGGCAAGGCCGGCCCCTAGCCCGTAGGCCCAATCCGTTCTTATATTTAGGGGCTATGGCCCTGCCGAATCAGTCGCTGGTCTTGAGCCCGATGCTGCTCCTCAGCGGCACCGCCAACCGGGCGCTCGCGGAGGAGGTTGCCGAGGAGCTGGAACGGCCTCTGTGTCGGGCGACGATCCGGCGCTTCGCCGACGGCGAAATCTTCGTCAAGATCGACGAGAACGTCCGGGGCCGTGACGTCTACATCATCCAGCCCACCAATCCGCCTGGCGACAACCTCCTCGAGCTGCTGCTGCTCATGGACGCTGCCCGACGGGCCAGTGCCGCCAGGATCACGGCCGTGATTCCGTACTTCGGGTACGCCCGCCAGGATCGGAAGGACCAGCCCCGGGTGGCCATCAGCGCCAAGCTGATGGCGAACATGGTTTCGGCCGCCGGGGCCGACCGGGTCCTCGCCATCGACTTTCACCAGCACCAGCTGCAGGGGTTCTTCGACCTGCCGGTCGACCACCTCTACTCCGCCCCGGTGTTCGTCAATCATTACCGGCAGAAGGAGCTGACGAACCTGGTGGTGGTCGCCTCGGACGTGGGCGGCGCGAAGATGGCCCGGGGTTATGCCAAGCGGTTGAACGCCGGCTTCGCGATCATCGACAAGCGGCGAGTGGCGGCCAACGTGGCCGAAGCCGTCAACGTCGTTGGCGACGTCGAGGACCGCGACTGCATCATCCCCGACGACATGATCGATACCGGCGGGACCATGGCCGAGGCCGCGGTGGCGCTCAAGCGGCTCGGCGCCCGCGACATCTACATCTGCGCCACGCACGCGCTCCTGAGCGGCCCCGCGGTGGAGCGGCTGGTGAACGCCCCGGTCCGCGAGGTCGCGGTCACCAACACCGTCGGGATCCCGGAAGCGAAGCGCTTCGACAAGCTCCGGATCCTCTCCATTGCCGGTCTGCTCGCGAAGGCGATCGGCTACACCCACAGCGACCAGTCGGTCAGCTCGTTGTTCGATTGAACGGAAGGATGCGCCTCGACCCATGACCCAGTCTGCCACGCTTACCGCCACGCCGCGCCACGCCACCGGCAAGGGCGCCGCCCGGTCCCTCCGGCGCGCCGGCAAGGTGCCCGCCATCATCTACGGTCGCGGCCGTGAGGCGGAAGGCCTTGAGCTCGACGGCACCGCGCTGGAGCGCCTCCTGGCCAGAATTCGTGCCGGTACCACCCTGGTCGACGTCACCGTGGCCGACCGCCAACCGGTCAAGGCCCTGATCCGCGAGATCCAGCGCGACCCGATCCGGCCCGCCACCATCCTGCACCTGGACCTGTACGAGGTTCACGCCGACGAGCAGATCGTGCTCGACGTGCCGGTCCACTTCACCGGCACCGCCGAAGGCGTCCGCAACGGCGGCGGAGTGTTCGAGGTCCTGTCGCACCACGTGCAGGTCCGGGTTCTTCCGGCCGACATTCCGGAGCGGATCGAGGTGGATGTCACCAACCTGGCGCTGGGGCAGTCGCTTCACGTGAGCGATCTGACCTTCGTCGCGGGCGATATCGTCACGGACCGTGGGGTGACGCTCTGCACCGTGGTGGCCCCGCGGGTGGAGACCACACCCGTCGAGCCGGGCGCCGAGGCGCAGACGGCCGAGCCCGAGCTGATCCGGAAGCCGAAGGCCGAGAGCGAGGAAGAGGCCGAGGAGTAGGCCCTGCGGACGATCGTCGGCCTGGGAAATCCCGGCCCGGAGTACGATGGTACGCGGCACAACGCCGGTTTCATCCTGGCGGATCACCTGGCCCGCCGCTGGCGGCTGGGGCACTTCCGGCGGGAGGGCCGGGCCCGGGTGGTCCGGGGCGCCGTTGCCGGGGTGGCGGTGGAACTCCTCAAGCCGCAGACGTACATGAACCGGAGCGGGGCGGCGCTGGCCCCGCGACGAGAGGCGCCGGGGTTCGACCCGGCACGGGACCTCCTCGTCCTGGTCGACGAGGTGGCGCTGCCTCTGGGCCGATTCCGGCTTCGAGCCCGGGGCTCGGCCGGCGGCCACAACGGCCTTCGTAGCATTGAGGGCGCGCTGCGGTCCCCCGAGTATCCGCGGCTCCGGATCGGGGTGGGCCCGGCGCCCCCCGGGTGCGAGGATCTGGCCGAGTTCGTCCTCGAGCCGTTCCGTCCCGAGGAGCGGGCCGCGCTCGATGACCTGCTGGATCCGATGGCCACCGCTGTGGAGTGCTGGCTGGCGGAGGGCATTGAGGCGGCCATGAACAAGTTCAATCGGCGGGCCGACCGCACCTGACCTCGGCTCGCCCGACATCGACCCTCGACCTGCGACGTCCATGACCCAGAACCTCGCCCTGTACGCCCTGATTATCGCCGCAGTCGGCCTGCTCGGCGTGGCGGCCACCTACGCGGCGCTCAACCGCCTGCCCGACGGATCCGACGCGATGCGGGCGCTCGCCGACCAGATCCGGGTGGGCGCCATGGCCTTCCTCCGGCGCGAGTACGTCGCCCTCCTCCCGTTCCTGGTGGTGGTGGCGATCCTGCTCAATTTTGCGGTCGGTGGAAAAACCGCTGTCGCCTACATCCTCGGGGGACTGGCCTCGGTGGCCAGCGGCTGGGCCGGGATGCGCGCGGCGACCCTGGCCAACGTACGCACCGCCGAGGCCGCCCGCGCCGAAGGCCAGGCGGCTGCCCTCCGGGCCGCCTTCAGCGGCGGCTCTGTCATGGGCCTCGCCGTGGCCGCCCTCGGCCTCGCCGGCATCGCGATCGTCTTCCTGACCCTGGGGAGGCCGGAGCTGACCGGGAACACCAGGCTGTTTGCCGAGATCATCTCGGGCTTCGCCATGGGGGCCTCGTCCATCGCCCTGTTCGCCCGGGTTGGCGGGGGGATCTACACCAAGGCCGCGGACGTGGGCGCCGACCTGGTCGGCAAGGTCGAAGCCGGCATCCCCGAGGACGACCCCCGCAACCCCGCCACGATCGCCGACAACGTGGGTGACAACGTGGGCGACGTGGCCGGTCTGGGCGCGGACATCTTCGAGTCGTACGTCGGGTCGGTGATCGCAACCGTGGCGCTGGCGGCCACCTCGCTCCTGATCCCGGACTCAAGTCGGGTCACGGCGATGCTGCTGCCCCTGGGCTACATCGGCGCCGGCCTGGTCGCCTCGCTCATCGCAATTCTGATGATGCGGGCCCTGGCCAAGGGCGACCCCGCCGGCGTCCTTCGGGCCGTGACCTTCATCGGCGCCGGGCTCTTCCTGGTGTTCGCCTGGTTCCTCACCGCCGCGCTGCCGCTCGGGATGACCGGACCCGACGGGGCAACCCTCCCCGCGATGGGCCCCTTCTGGGCCGTGCTCGCGGGCGCCGTGGCCGGCGTCCTCATCGGGCTCGCGACCGAGTTCTACACCGCGATGGGACCGGTCAAGCGGATCGCCCGCTCCTCGGAGACCGGCCCGGCCACCAACATCATTACCGGCCTCGCCGTCGGCATGGAGAGCTGCATCGTGCCGGTGCTGCTCATCGCCGCTGCCACCTGGGTCTCGTACTCGGTCGCCGGGCTCTACGGCATCTCGGTGGCCGCGGTCGGGATGCTGGCCACGGTCGGCGTGACCATGTCGGTGGATGCCTACGGCCCGATCGCCGACAATGCCGGCGGCATCGCCGAGATGTCCCACCTCGGCAAGGACGTCCGCAAGATCACCGACGGCCTCGACGCCCTCGGGAACACCACCGCCGCCATCGGCAAGGGGTTCGCGATCGGCTCGGCGGCGCTCACGGCGCTCGCCCTCTTCAGTGCCTACGCCTCGGCCGTCGGATTGAACCGCGAGGGGCTCAACCTCATCGACCCGATGGTGGTGATCGGCCTCTTCATCGGCGGTGTCATGCCGTTCTTCATGGGTGCGCAGACCATGACGGCCGTGGGCCGCGCCGCCCAGGGGATGGTCGAGGAAGTCCGACGCCAGTTCCGGGAGATCCCCGGCCTGCTCGAAGGGAAGGAAGGCGTCAAGCCCGACTCGGCCCGCTGCGTGGACATCTCCACCCGGGCGGCGCTCCGCGAGATGGTCGTGCCGGGGGTGGCGGCGGTCCTGGTCCCGGTGCTGACCGGCGCCTTCCTCGGGGTCAAGACCCTCGGCGGCCTCCTGGCGGGTGCGACGGTGACGGGGGTGATGCTGGCCCTCTTCATGGCCAATGCCGGCGGGGCCTGGGATAACGCCAAGAAACACATCGAGGGCGGGGCCCACGGCGGCAAGGGCTCGGAACCGCACAAGGCGGCCGTCGTCGGCGACACGGTCGGCGACCCGTTCAAGGACACCTCGGGGCCGGCCATGAACATCCTCATCAAGCTGATGAGCGTGGTCTCGCTGGTGCTGGCCCCCTGGTTCGTATCGTTCGCGGCCCGGTGACCCCGGGCCGGACGCGCCCGGCTCAGTCGGTCCGCGGCCCGGACGCCGACAACCAGGTCCGCCAGTCGGCAATCAGCGCGGGGCAGCGGGCCAGCAGCCGGGCCGGGGCCGGTTCCTCCCTCCGGCGCGCCACGGTCCGGCTGGCGCGGTCGACCGGCCATTCGGGATAAGGACGATCCGCCAGGACGACCGGGAGTCCGGCCTCGACCCACCCCTCGGTCAGCACCCGGGCGTACCAGCCACTCCGTCCTGTCCTGAGGACCGCCTCCACCAGCTCTGTCCGCCGGTGCCGGCGCGCGAGATTGAGGCAGGGCATTCGCGGCCCTGACACCTCGATCCGGACCTCTCCCACGCGGTACACATCGCCAATGCAGACCGTCGATTCGTCCTGCCCCTCCACGGTCAGGTTCTCGCCGAACCCGCCGGGGCCCGGGGCGCTCCCCCCCCACTCCGACCGCCATCGCGGGTAGTGCCCCGCCGCATACAGAAGGAGCGCCCGATCCGGACCGCCATGCACCTGCCGGTTGACCTGGGTATCGCCGGCCAGCCCCAGAACGCCAGCCCAGACCCGCCCCTGGACCGGTTCCTTCCAGATGGCGCTGGTCCAGAGCTGGTCGAGCGGATCGGCTGCGTCCGCGCGGCCCCTGGTTCGGGCCTGGCCAGTCTGGATGGAGACGACCTGCATCCGGAACCCTCCGGCAACGTACGTGGAACGGCATGCTAGGGCTGCTGCTGCCGGGCGACAACCGGGCCCGGCCGCGGTCGGCGAGGAGGGTCCCCGGGAGGCTTCCCCGACCGGGCAATCGGGACTATTATTGTTGGCTATTCACAATTCCTCCCCGGTCTCCGCACCCGGACCGGGGCGCCTCGAGTCCAAAGGATGGTGTGCATGCCGCGTCGGCCGTACGAGGTGGTTTACATCTTCGATCCCGAGCTGGCCGACGAGGCCATTGCCGAGAAGCTCGACCACTTCCATTCCCTGCTCAAGGCAGAGGGCGCGCCACCCCCGGCGTTCAACCACTGGGGCCGCCGGACCCTCGCCTATCAGATCAAGAAGCGCGACACCGGATATTACGTGGTGGCGAACTTCGAGGCGGAGGCCACCGCCCTCCCGGAGTTTGAGCGGGCGATCCGGCTGGATGAAGGGGTGCTGCGCTACCTGGTGGTGCTGAACGACGAGCCGCCGACTCCCGCGGTGCCACCCGCGCCGCGGGCAGACAGCGAGGAGGAGGATGACGAATGAGTCGCCATCGGAAGGGCGATCCGCTCGCCGAGCTGAGAATCCGGGTCGTTGACTACAAGGACGAGAAGCTTCTCTCCCGGTTTCTGACCGAACGGGGGAAAATCCTGCCCCGCCGGCTCACCGGAGTCACCGCCCGACACCAGCGTCAGCTGGCCACCGCCATCCGGCGGGCCCGGTACCTGGCGCTGTTGCCATACATCAAGGGCTACACCGGCAGATGACGATTCCGGCGGCGCCCGCGGAGCCGGGGCGCCGCAGCACCTTGAGTCTGGTGGCGGCGATGGCCGGGTTCCTGGTCGTCTCGCCGCCGCTGTTCCTCCTCGGGCCCCTTCTGCTGCTCCTGCTCCTGTCCCGTCCGACGACGCTGCGGGAGTGGCTCTGGATCGCCCTGGCTGGCCTGGCTACCCTGGCCCTCGCCAACCCGGCGCGGGGCACGATGTCACACCTGGTACTGGGCGCGGCGGCGGCGTTTCTCGGCGGCGGGTTCGCGGTGCTGTCCCATGCCTGGCCGGCAGGTTCGACGCTGGCTCGGAGCGCTGGCGCCGCGGCGCTGGCGGCGGGGGCGCTCGCGGTCTGGGGTGGACTGTCAGGTATCACGCCGGAGGCCGTCGACCTGGCGGTGCGGGCCGACCTGGATCGGGCCATGCGCCTCTTCTTCGAGGGTGGGCCGCCCGGCCAGCTCGAGGCGGCCGCGAGATCCTCGGCCCTGGTGGTCCGGCTCTTTCCCGGGATCTCGCTGCTCCAGGCCCTGGCCGGCACGGCCCTGGCCTGGGCCTGGTACCACCGCGTGGCCCGGAGGCCGGTGGGCCAGCCGCCCGGCCCGTTTCGGGAATTTCGATTCAACGACCACCTCATCTGGGGTGCTATCTTTACCCTGGCGGCCGCACTGGCTCCGCTCGGCGAGCCGGGGGCACGAATCGCAGCCAACGGGCTCGTGGTCTGGGTGGGGCTGTACGGGGCCCGGGGAGTGGCGATCGTGGCGGCCGTGGCGGCTCGCTGGTCGGTACCGGCGAGGCTCCTGATACTGGGCCTGGCGGTCCTGGCGGCTCCGTTCGCCGGGCCGACCCTCGTGGCCATGGGACTGGTAGATACCTGGGTGGACTTTCGGGGGCGGCTGCCCCCGTCGACCGGAGAAAACCGATGAACGTGGAAGTGATTCTGCGCGAGAACGTCGAGCACCTTGGCAAGGCGGGGGCGCTGGTGAAGGTGAAGCCGGGCTATGCCCGGAACTTCCTGCTGCCCCGAGGCCTGGCGTACGAAGCTACCGAGGGCAACAAGCGGCGGATCGTGGCGGAGCAGAAGGCCCAGGCCACCCGGGTGGCGCGTGAGCGCGAGGATGCGGCGGGGCTTGCGGCCCGGCTTGCCGGCGTCAGCCTGACTCTCAAGGCCAAGGCTGGCGAAGGCGATCGGCTGTTCGGCTCGGTCACCAGCCAGGACCTCGCCGCCCGCCTTGCCGACCTCGGCTTCGCCGTCGACAAGCGGAAGATCGAGCTGGAGCACGCCATCAAGGAACTTGGCACCCACATGGTCTCGATCCGGCTGCATCCGGAGGTGCGCGCCGAGATCAAGGTCGTCGTCGAGCCGGAATAGCCCGGGATGGGGATCGGCATCGCGTACCTGGACGGGCCGCGGCTGGCCCGGTCCATGTACGCGGCGGCCGACTGGGTCGCCGCCGGGCGCGAGGAGTTGAACCGTCTGAACGTCTTCCCGGTGCCCGATGGGGACACCGGCACGAACTTCAGTTTGACGCTGCGGGCGGTGGCCGATGCCCTCCAGGCCCAGGGCGACGCTCCGCTCGGCGAAACCGCCCAGACCATGGCCCGGGCGGCCGTGCTCGGAGCCCGGGGCAATTCGGGCATGATGCTCGCCCACTTCCTGCTCGGGTTCGCCGAGGCGATCGGCGAGCGGAGCGTCGCCACGGCGCCCGAGGTGGCCCGGGCCATCCGCCATGGAACCGATCGCCTGTACTCCTCGCTCGACGAGCCCCGGGAGGGCACCATCCTGACGGTGGCTCGCCACGCCGCCGGCGCCGCCGAAGCGGCGGCGTCTGACTCGCCCGACATCGGCGAATTCATGCGGAGGATGCTGGCCGAGGGCGAGGTCGCCC
The DNA here is from genome assembly GCA_964521535.1 of uncultured Gemmatimonas sp. Lineage (GTDB taxonomy): Bacteria > Gemmatimonadota > Gemmatimonadetes > Gemmatimonadales > GWC2-71-9 > SHZU01. The sequence goes on along the minus strand of CAZFSA010000035.1, from coordinate 20,196 downwards.
TGGCGCGAACCCCCGACCTGCTGGCGGTGTTGAAAGAGGCCGGCGTGGTGGACGCCGGGGGAAAGGGGTTCGTGCGGATGATCGAGGGCGTGGTACGGCTCATCGAGGGCGACCCCATCCTGCCGGCGGCGGGTCCGGTGTCGACCGAACCGGCCCCGGCAGCGCTGGCGGCGGTCGCGGCGGAGCGGGACTACCAGTTCTGCACCGAGCTGGTGGTCCGGGGTGCCCTCCTCCCGGCGACCAACGTGGTTCGAAACGCCATGCACGCCTTCGGCGGGTCCGTGGTCGTGGCCCAGATCGGCGACATCCTGAAGATTCACGTCCACACCGACGCCCCGGAGGCGGTGTTTGCCTTCGCGGAGCAATGGGGCGAGATCACCACCCGCAAGGCCGACGACATGCGGGCCCAGCACCTGGCCCTCCAGCATGTCGCCCGACGACCGGTCGCCATCGTCGCGGACTCGTCCGTCGACCTCGCCGACGCGGTGCTGGATCACCACCGGATTGCCCTGGTGCCCCTCCAGGTGATGTTCGGCGACACGACCTACGCCGACCGGATTGGCCTGAAGCCCGACGAGTTCTACCGCCTCCTCGCGGCCACCCGCACCCTGCCCACCACGTCGCAGCCGACGCCGGCGGAGTTCGCCCGGGTGTTCCGCTCCGCGTCGGCGGAGGCGGAGGAGGTCGTCGCGGTCCTGCTGTCCAGCGCCCTGTCGGGAACGTTCCAGGCGGCCCAGGCCGCGATCCGGGCCGCGGGCCTCACCAACGTTCATCTGGTCGACAGCCGGTCGGCCTCGTTCGGGGTCGGGTTGCTGGCCCTGCGCGGGGCCGAGCTCGCGGAGTCAGGGTGGCGCGCGCCAGCGATTGTCAGGGAGCTGGAACGGGTGCGGGATCAATCGGGGCTGTTGCTGACGGTCGATACCTATGAGAACCTCCTCCGGTCGGGACGGGTATCCAAGGGCAAGGCCTGGCTGGCGGGAATGCTCGACGTGCGGCCGATCCTCTCGCTCGACCGGGAGGGCCGGGTGGTCCCGGTGGATCGGGTTCGCGGGCGTGAGCAACTGGTCGCCCGGGTCCTTCAGCACCTCGACCGGGCCCTCACGCCGCGACCCCGGGCCGTTCGCTTCGGGGTGGCCCACGCCGGGGCACCGGAGATCGCGGAACGTTTGCGAACGGCCCTGGTGGCGGCCTACCGCCCCCGGGACTGCTTCGTTTCGCTCGCCACCGGCGTGCTCGGCACCCACGCCGGCCCCGGGGCCTGGGCGATCTGCTACCAGGTCGAGGACGCCGCGCCCTCGGGCGGGACGGACCACGGTGGCTGACCGCCCCGCTCCCCGGCGTGCCGCCCTGCCCCCGGCGGTCCGGATCGCACTCCAGGCCCTGGACGACCGCAAGGCCCAGCAGGTTGTGGCCCTGGACCTCCGGGGGCTGTCGGACGCCACCGACTACTTCGTAATCGGGTCCGGCACCTCCGACGCTCATGTACGGGGCCTGGCCGACCTGGTGGTCGAGCGCCTGTCGGCCGAGCACACCCGGCCCCATCACGTGGAGGGCCTGCCGGCAGGCCGGTGGGCGCTGCTCGACTTCGTGGACTTCGTGGTCCACGTGTTTCACCCGGAGACGCGGGCGTTCTATCAGCTGGAGCGCTTGTGGAGCGATGCCCCCCGGGTCATGCTTCCGGCTGTGCCCGAGAGGGCGGCGCCCGAAAGGAAGGTCTGATCCATGCGCCGTGTTGGCCCGCTGCTCCTGGTTCTGCTCGGTCTCGCGCCGGTGCCGGCGACCGCCCAGTATTTCGGCCGCAACCGGGTCCAGTACGGCCGGTTCGACTTCAAGATCATCCAGACCGAGCACTTCGACGTCTACTTCTACGAGGAGGCCCGGGCGGCCGCCCTCGACATCGCGCGGATGGCCGAGCGATCCTACACCCGGCTGTCGCGAGTGCTGAATCACCAGTTCGAAGAGCGGAAGCCGATCATTCTGTACGCCTCCCACTCCGACTTTCAGCAGACCAACCTGGGTGGTGGCGAGATCGACGAGGGGACCGGGGGCTTCACCGATTTCCTGAGGCACCGCAACGTTTTCCCGCTGTCCGGCTCCTACGCCGACAACGAGCACGTGCTGGCGCACGAGATGGTGCACCAGTTCCAGTTCGACATCTGGTCCCGGGGCCGTGGCGGCGCCGGGATCCAGGGCATCTTCAGCGCCAACGCGCCGCTGTGGTTCGGCGAGGGAATGGCCGAGTATTTCTCTCTCGGTCCCTTCGACACCAAGACCGCGATGTGGCTCCGGGACGGCGCCCTGGAAGGCAAGCTGCCGAAGGCCGGGGACCTGACCCGGGTCTTCCCCTACCAGTATGGCCACGCCCTCGTGACCTACATCGGGCAGCGCTGGGGCGACGAGGCGATCGGCGCCGTCACCAAGAACGCCACCGGTGGCGGGCTCGAATCCGCCCTCAGACGGGTGCTCGGCCTTCCCTTCGACGCGCTGGTGGCCCAGTGGGCCGATGCCGTCCAGAAGCAGTACCTGCCCGAGATCGAGGACCGGGTCAAGGCCCGGGCGGTCGCCCAGCCGATGCTCACGGAGGAGCGCTCCCAGGGCTCCTGGCACCTGGCCCCGGCGCTCTCGCCCGACGGCTCCCGGGTCGCGTTCTTTGGCGAACGCAACTTCTATTTCGTCGACATGTGGCTGGCGGACGCGGGGTCGGGTCGGGTCATCCGCCGTCTCCTGAAGTCGAGCTACAGCAGCAACTACGAGACCTTCCGGTACCTCTCCTCCTCGTCGGCCTGGTCGCCCGATGGCCGGCTCCTGGTCTTTGCCGCCAAGCGCTCCGGCAAGGACGACATCGTGATCGTCGATCCTCACCGGAATCGCGAGGTCCGGCGGATCTCGGTGCCGCTGTCCGGGGTCACGACGCCCACCTTCAGTCCCGATGGGCAGCAACTGGTCTTCACCGGCCTCGATGGCGGGATCTCCGATCTCTACACCATCAGGGTCGACGGCACCGACCTGCGACGCCTGACCCACGACAAGCACGCGGACCTGCACCCCGTCTGGTCGCCCGACGGGAAGACCATTGCCTTCGCCAGCGATCGGGGACCGGGCACCGACTTCGACGCCCTGGTGTGGAGCAACCTGCGGATCTCGCTCTACCATCTCGACGACGGGCGGATCGAGGTCCTGCCGCACATGGAGTACGGGCGGAACTCGAGCCCCCAGTGGGCGCCCGACGGGCGATCGATCGCGTTCGTCTCGGACCGGGACAACGTCGCCAACCTCTTTCTCTTCGACCTCGGCGACCGGGAGGTCTACCAGATCACCAACTTCTACACCGGCGTGCAGGGTCTCACGCCGCTCAGCCCGGTACTCTCGTGGGCCCACGAGGCCGACCGGCTGGCCTTCATGTACTTCGAGCTGGGCAAGTACGACGTCTACTCGGTCGACCACCCGCGCTCCCTCAAGCGGGAGCCCTGGCGACCGACCGGCGTTCGCCAGCAGGTGCTGGTCGGTGGGCAGCCGCCCGGGGTTCAGGCCGGGCCCCGCCGGATCACCGCCGACACGGCGGCGAACGCGCCGCGCAGCGCGGAAGTCCTGGCGGCAGCCTCGCTCTACCGGTCACCCCGGGGCTTCCGGCCATCGGATTCCCTGCCTCCGCCGGCGGATACCTCGCAGGTCGCCGAAGAGCCGATCACCATCGCGCGGCTGCTGGATTCGGTCACCATCACCCCTCCGGACACCTCGGATTTCGTGTTCCGGCCGTACAAGGCCCGATTCGAGCCGGAGTACGTGGCCCGGCCCACGATCGGGTACGTCCGCGACAATTTCGGCCGCGGGGTGACGGGCTCGGCCACCCTGATCATGGGCGACATGCTGTCGAACCAGCAGCTGGTCTTCGCCGCGTCGCTGAACGGGCGACTGGCCGAGACCCAGTTCCTCGCCCAGTACATCAATCTCTCCCGCCGGCTCAACTGGGCCGTCGGCGTACAGCAGTCGCCCTATTTCTTCTACGAGGGGCAGTTCATCGAGGACCGGACCCCCACCCAGAGCGAGGCCACGCTGATCACCAGCCTGAGACGGCTGGTCTTCCGCGACATCTCGGCGCTCGCCTACTACCCGTTCAGCCGCTTCTCGCGCCTGGAGGGCGGGCTCTCGGTCGCCAACGTGGCCGACGATCGCCTGGAGATCCTGGAGCCCTTCGACCGGGTCACCGGCGTGCCAACCCGGAACCCCTCGCTGTCGACCACGGGACTCGAGAGCGTGTCCTACCTGGCGCCGAGCCTGGCCTACGTGTACGACAACAGCCTGTTCGGCTACGTGGGCCCGTTCGTGGGGCGACGGGCGCGCTTCGGCGTCACGCAGAACCTCGATTTCATCGGCCAGGGCTGGAAGTTCACCTCGGTCACGGCGGACTACCGCCGGTACGACCGGCTTGCCGGCCCGTTCACCCTGGCAACGCGGGCCCTGTTCTTTGGACGGATGGGCCGGGACGAGCAGCGATTCCGGTTCTTCGGCGGAAGCACCGAGCTGATCCGCGGCTGGACCGCCGGGTCGTTCCAGCGGAACGAGTGCCGGGCCCTGTCCGACGGCGGCAGCACCGAAGGCTGCAATCGCTTCGACGAACTGATCGGAACCCGGGTGGGCGTGTTCAACGCCGAGCTTCGCTTCCCGATCCTGACCTCGAGGCTGACCTTCATCCGGGGCGGGCTCCCCATCGTCGAGGGGGCGTTCTTCTACGATGCCGGCGTCTTCTGGGAGAAGGGCACCTCCGTGGTGCTGAACCGGGACCCGGGCGACGACCCACTGCTGGTTCGGGAGCCGTTCCAGAGCTACGGTGTCTCGGTCCGGGCCAATCTCCTCAATTTCGTCATCCTTCGCCTGGACTACGCCCGTCCTCTCAATCGCCCCGGCGTCGGAGGCCTGTGGACGCTGAGCCTCGGCCCGACCTTCTGAGCACCCGGCCGGGCCCGAAGCGGCCCGCCGCCCTGGCCTCCTGGCTGGCGGCGGGCCTTGTCGCAGTGGGGGCCTGCAGCGACCCCGGCCCCGAGGCGCCACCCGACCTGCCGGCAGTGGGCGGCCAGGTCAGCCTGATTCGAGTTCCGCGTCGAGGTGGCCTGGTCGAGGCCTACGCGGCCGACTCCCTCGCCGAACCAGCCTGGCGGAGCCGGGTCGGCGTCGGACCGATGGCCGAAGTGCTGGGGGTCAATCTGGAAGCGCGCCTGCTGCTGGCTCTCGACAGCGCCAGGCGGGTCATTGCGGTCGACCTCGAATCGGGTGGCTTGCGCCAGCTGGCCAGCGGGGTGCGGACCGGGGTGTTCGTGCCGGACGGGTCGGTCTTTGCCGTCGCCGATGACGGTCGAATCACCCGGTACGACCTGGCCGTGCCCACGCCATACCGCCCGAGACTGCCGGGACCGCTCCGATTCCGTACCGGAACCCAGAGCGGCCGGTTCGCAGGCCTGACCGACTCGACTCCGGGCGAACTCCTCATCCTTGGCACCGAACGCACCTTGCAACGAACCGCGGCACCGGCGGGGGAGGCGGCCGCGACGTACTGGGGAGACCTGGTGGCGGTCGGTGACGGCTCCCGGGTGGTACTCTTCGAAACCAGCGAACCGTTCCGATCCACTCCCGTCTCGGTAGGGGCGCCGGTAGAGCATCTGACGTTCAGCCCCTCGGGCCACCGGCTCTATGCCGCCACTCGCGGGGCCGGCATCGTGGTGGTCGACCGGTACTCGCTGGCCCGGGTGGCGACGATCACCGTGCCCGGCGAGCCGCGGGCCATCCGGACCGACGGCTCGGGCCGGTGGCTGCTGGCCCGCGCGGCCGCCGGCGATTCGGCCTGGGTGATCGACCTCGCCACCGGCAGGCTCCTCACGACCGTGGGAACCCGCTGGGGCCCCGATCTCCCCACCGTGGCGGGCGCCACCACGCTGCTCGCCCGGACCGGGGGCGACGTTGTCGGCATCGACCTCGGCCGCAGCAACCGGCCCGAGGTCGGACGGATCGCCGGGGGGGGCGCTGACCTCTGGCTGGTGAGTAGCTGGCTGCCCCGCGACCGCGCGCGACAAGCTGCCGCCGTCGCCGAATCGGCCCTGGTGGCCCAGGACCGTCACCTCGTGACCGATTCCGTGGCCGCCGCGCCTCTCGTGCCGGAGGACCGGCTCTACCTGCAGGTAAGCAGCTCTCAGAACCCCGACTGGTCGCGCGAGCTGGCCCGACAGCTCGATGCAGCCGGCTACCCCTCGCGGGTCCTGCCCCCGGCTTCGGTAGACGACGGCTACCGGGTGGTTGTCGGCCCCTATGCCACGCGGGAGGAGGCCGAGGATGTGGGCCGGAAGCTCGGCCGCCCCTATTTTGTCCTCACCAACCCGCGGATCCGGTAGCGCCGCCCCATCCCGATCCCCGCCCCACCTGCCTATCTTTCGGGGGCGCGTCGCGGCGCAGCGGCCTCGCCCACCGAGCCCTCAGGGATCGTCGATGAAACTGCTCAAGCTGGAACTCTCCGGCTTCAAGTCCTTCGCTGATACCGTCACCCTCGCCTTCGAGCCAGGCGTCACTTCCATCGTCGGGCCCAACGGCTGCGGAAAGTCCAACGTCTCGGACGCCGTCCGGTGGGTGCTCGGAGAGCAGTCCGCCCGCCTCCTCCGGGGCGGGAAGATGGAGGACGTGATCTTCCAGGGATCGGTGGGGCGCCGCGCCGTCAACCTGACCGAGGTGTCCCTTTACCTCGACAACAGCGACGGCGATCTCCCGATCGCGTACCGGGAGGTGGTGATCACCCGCCGGCTGTCGCGTTCGGGTCAGAGTGAGTACCTGATCAATCGCAATCCGGTGCGGCTGCGCGACGTGAGCGATCTCCTCCGCGGGACCGGACTGGGAAGCGACTCCGGCGTGGTCATGGAAGCCCGGATGATCGATCAGCTGCTCTCGGACCGGGCGGACGAACGTCGAGCGCTGTTCGAGGAGGCCGCCGGGATCGGCCTTTATCGCGACCGGAAACACAGTACCGAGCGACGGCTGGAGGAGACGGCCACCGATCTGCAGCGCCTCGAGGACCTGATCGCCGAGGTCCAGTCGCAGATTCGGAGCCTGGCCCGACAGAAGGGCAAGGCCGAGCGGCATGCCCGACTCACCGAGGAGAAATTCGCGGTCCAGCTGACGCTTGCCCGCCGCCTCCTGGCCGAGCTGGCGGAGCGAACCACCGGCATGCAGGAACGACATGCCGAACTTCGCGAGCAGCTCCCTGTTCTTCGCCAGGCCCTGGCGGATGCCGTGGCCCGGCAGGATGGGGCGGCCCGCGACCGGGCCCGGGCCGAGGAGCATCGGTCCCTGGTCGCCCGGGACCTGGCCCAGGTGCAGCTCGCCCTGGGGCGGCTGGATGGCGACCTGGCGGTCGCGGGTGAACGGCTCGCCAACGCCACGGCCCGGCGGCTTCGGGACGAGGAGGAGCGCCACCAGGTCGAGCTTCGGACTCAACAGGCGGTCCTGGAACGAGAGGCCGCCCGGGTGGAACGCCAGGACGCGGAGGCCGAGCGGGCGCGGATCCAGGACCAGTTGGCCCAGCGGTCAGCGGCCGAGGCAGAGGTTCGGGCCCGCCTTGCTCAACACCGGGAAGCGTTACGGGGGCTCGAGGAGGAGACCCAGGCCCGGGTCCGGACCCTGCGGGCTCTCGAGGGCGAACGGAGCGCGCTGGAGGGCGAACTGGGCTCGGTCCGGGAGGCGCTGGCCCAACAGCAGCAGCACCTCGCCCGGGTGGAGCGGGACTACGCCGAGGCCGAGACCCGCGGCCGGCAGCTGGAACAGGAGGCGGCCGACCGGGCCCGCGACACCCTGATCGCCACGGCCGCCTCCGATCGGGCGCGCCATCTGGTGGCAGAGACCCGTGAGCGCGAGACCCTGGAGCGGGACCAGCGGCGGGTGGCGGAGGAAGCGGTGGCCCAGCTCTCGGCCCGCCGGGAGGCCCTGGCCGAACTGGAGCGCGATCGCGTGGGGCTCGCCCCGGCCGCGCAGGCTCTGCTGGGGGCTCGCGACCGCTTCGGCGACCAGGTACTCGGCCCGCTCAGCGATTTCATCGCCGCCGGCCGGGACGACGCCGAACTGGCCGAGCGACTGCTGGGGGAGTGGATGCACGCGATTCTGGTGCGGGATCAGGCCGCGGTCGATGCGATCCAGTCCTGGTACGAGGACGTACAGCCCGGCACGCTGGTGCTCCTCCCGGCCGATCCCGGACCCACCGGCGGCTCCGGCTCGCACCCGCTCGCGGGTCGGCTTACCGCCGAAGGTCCGGCCCGGGGATGGATCGACGCGTTGCTCTCTGGCAGCGAAATCCTCCACCCCTCGGGCCGGGTGCTGAGGCGGCCGAGTGGAGCAATCCTGCTGACCGGCTCGGCGAGCAGCTCGGGTCCCATCCGGCGCCGGGCCGATCTGGCTGCCTTGACCGAGGACATCGAAGCCCAGCAGGCCCGGCTGCGGGAGGTGTCTGACCGGCTGGAAGCCACCCGTGGGCGCCTCCAGGAGGCCGAGCGGGTGGCGGCGGAGGCCGCGCTGGCGGTCGATCACGCCCGGGATCAGGATCGCCAGGCGGTGGCCGCCCGCGACGACGTGCACCGGCTGCTGCTCAACCTGGAGCGGGAGCGGTCCGAAGCGCAGGGGCAGCTGGCACGACTCCGGGATCGACTGGACCGAACCGAGCAGCGACTCTCCGAAGTGGCCGTGGCGCTCCGGGACGGTGAGGTGGCGCGGGTCCGGGCCGACGAGGCCCTGGGACAGGCCCGGTCGCGCCTGGCCGCCCTGGAGGCGGAGCAGGAAAGCGCTCGCGAGGCGCGGGTTCACTGGCAGGTGCAGGAGGCCCACGTCGCGGCCCGGCTGCGGGCTACCACCGATCGGCTCGACCGCGCCACCCAGACGATCGACTTGGCCCAGCAGGCCGGCGCGTCGCTGGAGCAGGAACTCGCGCTGCTCGATCGGGAACGGATCAGCCTCGAGGCGCAGCAGGCCGAGTGGCTGGAGCAGCGGAAGGAGCGAACCGCCACCCTCGCCGAGCTGGAGACCGCGAGCGCCGAGGCCGAAGGCGCCCTGGCGGCGACGACGGCCGCCCTCGAGGAAGCGGGCCGCGTGGTCCAGGCGCTGCGGGAGGACCTGGACCGCGCCACGGAGGAGTATCACGGCATCGAGGTGGAGCTCACCGAGGTCGCGGGAGTGCGGCGGGGGATCATCGACCGGGTCGAGACCGAATGGCGGGCCCCCTTCGACGAGCTCCTGGACCGGGCTCCGACGCTGGAGCTGGACCGGGCCGCGCTCGAGGCCGAGGCGGAGCGGATCGTCGCGAGCCTGGACGCGATCGGTCCGGTCAACCCGCTGGCGGTGGAGGAGCACGCGGAGGAAACCAGGCGCCTGGAGTTCCTCACCAGTCAACGGGACGACCTGATCGCGGCCCGTCAATCGCTCTTGCAGGCCATCCGGGAGATCGACGGCACGGCCCGGACCCTGTTCCAGGAAACCTTCACTGCGGTCCAGGCCAACTTTCAGCGGGTGTTCCAGACCCTCTTCGGGGGGGGCGAGTGCCAGGTCCGGCTGGCCAATCCCGACGACCCGCTGGAGAGCGAAATCGAGATCCACGCCGCCCCGCGGGGCAAGAGGACGCAGCGGATCCATCTGCTCAGCTCCGGAGAGCGGACGCTGGTCGCGGTGTCGCTCCTGTTCAGCATCTACCTCACCAAGCCCAGCCCGTTCTGCCTCATGGACGAGGTCGATGCCCCGCTCGACGATGCGAATGTCGTGCGGTTCACCACCCTGCTGCACGAATTCAAGCGCGACACCCAGTTCATCGTGATCACCCACAACCCGCGCACGATGCAGGCGGCGGACGCCGTGTACGGGGTCACCATGCAGGAACCCGGCGTGTCGACCGTGGTCGGCGTGCGCCTGGGTGAGCCGGCGCCGGCCGGCCGGCACGACCGGGCCGCCTGAGCCGATGCTGGTGCTGATGCGGGCGGACGCCTCGCAGGCGGACGTCGGGCGGGTCGAGTCCCTGGTGCGGCAGCTGGGATTCGAGCCGCTTCGGATCCCCGCCGCCCGCCGCCTGGCGATCGCCGTGGTCGGGAACGACGGCCGGGTCGACGGCGCCCGGTTCGCAGCCTTGCCCGGGGTCGAGGAAATCGTCCACCTGAGCAAACCCTACCGGATGGTGGCCCGGGACTGGCGCCCCGAGCCAACGGTCGTGCGCCTCCCGGGGGGGTACGCGTTGGGGGGCGACGAGCTGGTGATCATTGCCGGGCCGTGCTCGGTGGAGAGCGAGGCCCAGATCCGTGACACGGCAGCAGCCGTGCGCGCAGCCGGGGCCGTCGGGCTCCGGGCAGGCGCATACAAGCCGCGTAGCTCCCCGTACGCGTTCCAGGGCCTGGGCGACGAGGGCCTTCGGCTGCTCGAGGAGGTCCGACGGGAGACCGGGCTGTTCATCGTCACCGAGGCCCTGGACGAAGCAGGCGTGGACCGGGTCGCGGCCAGCGCCGATGTGATCCAGATTGGCGCCCGCAACATGCAGAACGCCAGCCTCCTCAAGCGGGCGGGCCGGACCGGGAAGCCGGTGCTGGTCAAGCGGGGACCCTCGGCCTCGCTGACCGAATTGCTGATGGCCGCCGAGTACGTGCTCGCCGAGGGCAACCCGAACGTCATTCTCTGTGAGCGGGGGGTCCGCTCCCTGGACGGCAGCACCCGCAACCTCTTCGACCTCAACGCGATCCCGGCCGTGCAGCAGCTCTCCCACCTCCCCATCATCGCCGACCCGAGCCATGGAACCGGCCGCCGGGCCCTGGTCCGACCAATGGCCCGCGCGGCGGTGGCCGCCGGGGCGCACGGGCTGCTGGTCGAGGTCCATGTCCGGCCGGACGAAGCCCTCTCCGACGGCGCCCAGAGCCTCTATCCGGAACAGTTCGAGCTGCTGATGGAGGAGATCCGTGGCATTGCGCCGGTGGTAGGACGAACCGTCGCGGCGCCCGCAGCGCTGGCCCGGTGACACCGTTGCCGCTTCGCTCCGCGGGGACGCTGCTCGCCGTGTTGATGCTGCCGGCTCCCGCCCAGTCCCAGGACCCGGGCGAGCTGGTGGGCCGGGCCAGTCGGGTCTACCGCAACCTGACGTCGCTGCAGGCGGAGTTCGTACAGGTGATCGAGGATCGTGCCCAGGGAGACACGCTGACCGGCCGCGGCACCGTGATCCAGGCGGGCAACAACCTCTTCGCCATGCGCTTCACCGATCCCGCGGGCGAAGCGATCGTCGTCGACGGAACGCACATCTGGACCTACACCCCCAGCACCGCCCCCAACCAGGTGTACCGGAGCCGGGTCCCGGCGGATCCTGTCTACGGGGTGAATCTGATGGCGGCCCTGCTCGATCGCCCCCGGGAGCGGTACCGGATTGCCTACCTGGGCCGGGACACCGTTGCCGGCCGGTCGGCCGACGTAGTGGAGCTGGTCCCTACCTCGCGCGACATCCCGTTTCTCCGGGCCCGACTCTGGCTCGGCGCGGACGACGCACTGCCACGCCGGATCGAACTCGATGAGGCCCCGGGTCTCCGGCGCACCCTGACCCTGCTACGCCTTCGCCCCAACGCTCCCTTCACCCGGCGCACCTTCACGTTCGAGGTCCCGCCGGGCATCCGCATCATCGATAGCGGCTGAAGCCTCCCCGGGGGCTCAGCGAGGGTCGAGAGCCAGCAGCATTCGCGTGGTTCGGGCGCGGGCAAGCAGCTGGCGCGCCAGGGAGGCCGCCGGGTCGCCTCCGGCCTCCCCGTCGGGAGCCGGGACCTCCCGATCCGGCACCACTCCGCCACCCCCGAACACCACCCGGCCGGCGACCGTCCGAAACTGGGGTCGAGGGGGAGGCCCGTCGTTGCCGGCATCGTCCTCGGACTCGTCCGCCCGCGCCCCTCGCTGGATCAGCCTTCCGCTCGGCGTGATCCAGAGGGCGGTCGTCAGTCTGAGGTTCAGGCCGCCCGACAGCGGGTAGAACGAAAGTTCGCCACCGCGACCGAAGGTCGGTTCGCCCACCAGCAGGGCCCGGTCGTTGTCCTGAAGCGCGCCGGCAACCACCTCGGCCGGTCCGGACGTGCCTCGATCCACCAGGACAACCATCGGGACGTCGAGGTAGGGGCCCGCGAGGGTCGTGCGCGTCACGATCGAGTCGCTCGTCCTCCGATCGCGGCGCGACACCACCAGGGCGTTGGGCCCCAGGAAGAGGCCAGCGAGGGCGACGGCCTGGTCCAGCTCCCCCTCCACCACCCCTCTCAGGTCCAGGATCAGCCCCCGGGCCTCTCCTTCACGGGCGCTGTCGAGGAGCCGGGCCACCCGCTCGACCGTGCCACGCGCCAGGGAGGCGACCTTGAGGTGGGCGATGCCGTCGGAGCGGACGAGGGTCGGCAGCGGGAGGTCGGGGACCCGGGTACGAGGCACCGGGATCCGGAGCCGCCGGCCATCCTGGCGGGCCACCAGGAGACTCGTCTCCTCGTCGCCACCCGCCTCGAGAAGGGAGGCGACCTCCCCGGCCCGCAGATGGTCGACCCGAACCCTCCCAACCTCCAGAAGCAGATCTCCCGACCGAATACCGGCTGTCTCGGCGGGGCTCCCCGGCCGCACCGCCACGACCACCACCCGGCCCTCCAGCTGATCCAGATAGAGGCCCAGTGCCGGCCGCTCGGTAGCGCCCCGGTCCGGGCCCGACAGGAGCGCGGCGTACGGATCATCGAGTTCGTCGAGCATCCCCGCAGCCGCGAGGCGATAGATCGCCGCCTCGTCGAGCGAATCGACGGCATGGGACCGGACGTGGCGAAGCACCTCCTGAAAGAGACGGCTGCCCACGACCGGCGGGAGGTCGGGCCCCGGGGCCTCCTGTCGGGACGTGACCATCAGGCCACGGCGCAGAAGCCATCCTCCCCCGAAGAACGACCCCAGGGCCACGGCCAGCAACGCCGCCCAGCGAACCCGCCTGGTCATGAATCGCGAGGCACGTTGGCGATCAGGGGGGCGACCAGAGCCCAGGCCGCGTCCAGGACCGCCGGGGCCGGGCGGTCGGCATCCAGATGGACGATCCCGGGACCGCTGGCCGCCCGGTATGCCGCCGCCACGCGCTCGTGAAACGCCGCCGACTCGCGGTCCAGCCGGTCCCCGGACTTGCCTCCGGCCAGCTGTCGGGCCCGACCGACCTCCGGCCGGACATCCAGAACCAGCGTCAGGTCGGGAACGAGGCCGCCGGTGGCCGCCTGATTGACCCACTCGACCCGTTCCGCCGGGAGGCCCCGTCCGGAAATCTGGTAGGCGCGGGTCGAGAGCTCGTAGCGATCGGAGAGGACCAGCCGCCCCGAGGCCAGCGCCGGGCGGATCACCCGGCACACGAGATCGGCCCGGGCAGCAGCGATGTAGAGCAGCTCCATTTCGGGGGTCCACTCGCGCTCGGCGTCCAGCAACTCGGTCCGGAGCGCCTCGGCGGCCGGAGTGCCACCCGGCTCCCGCACCATCAGCGGCTCGATCCCGGCTCCGCGCAAGCGCTCCCCGAGCGAGCGCGCCAGCGTGGTCTTTCCGGCCCCCTCGACGCCTTCCAGCACGATGAACCAGCCGGCCATCTAGCCCAGCGTGATGATGCTGCTGGTGGCTCCCCGCTCGATCCCGGCACTCATCTGCTGATTCACCCGGGCCATCAGCTTGTCGAAGTTGGCCCGGGCGACCACGTAGGCCTGGCCGATCGGACTCACCTCCAGATCGCGGATCGCCTCCTCGTACGACTGGCCGGTCTGCTCGTCCGGCAGCTGGCCCTGGGAGACCGCCTGATCGATCTGACGCGCGAGGGTCTGGATCCGGTCGAGCTTGGCCACGGTGGACGAATCGTCCCGGAGCGCCTGTTCGGCCCGGCGAAGCGCCTGATACTCGGTGGACTGGCCGATCAATCGCCCGAGCTCCATCGCCTTGTCGTCGATCATCCTCGCGTCCTCCAGCCCAACAGGTATCGGGCTCGTCCAAACAGGTCGTCCTCGATGCGCACGTCGCTCCAGCCGGCCGCCAGGGCCAGGTCCCGCACAGCCCGGGCTCGGCTGGTCGCCACCTCCAGCGCCAGGAGCCCACCGGGGCGGAGCACTCTTCGCCCCTCGACCAGCAGGCGGCGGGTGGCGGCCAGGCCGTCGGTGCCGCTCTCCAACGCCAGGCGCGGCTCGTAGTCCCGAACCGACCGGTCGAGCGCTCCGAACTCCGCTGCCGAAACGTACGGCGGGTTGGCGACCAGCGCATCGACCGTCCCGCTGCCAATGCAGCCGACCAGATCGGCCTGGACCAGGTCGACCGGGAGCCCCAGGGCGCTCCGGTTGCGGTGGGCAACAGCCAGCGCCGCCCGGCACCGGTCCACACCCACCACCCGGTGGTAGCCGCCCTCCTGCCGAAGGCTGAGCGCGATGCACCCGCTCCCCGTGCCGACGTCAACCGCCACGCCGGTGGGTGCCAGGCGCAGCACCAGGTCGACCAGCCCCTCGGTCTCCGGTCGCGGAATCAGAACTCGGCTGTCAACGTGCAACGTCAGCCGGCGAAAGCCCGCCAGCCGGGTGACATACGGGAGCGGCTCCCCCGAGGCGCGACGCCGCGCCGCGGCAAGGATCCGGTCCACGTCGTCAACCCGCAGGAGCCTTCCGGCATCCAGCGCCACCTGCCCTGGCGACTCGGCCAGCAGGTCGGCAGCCAGGCGGACGGCATCCCGGCCCGGCTCGGGCAGGCCGGCCCTCCGGAGCAGCCCGGTCGCCCGCCGCAGGACCGTGCCAAGACGGTGGTCGGCCGGGATGGTGGCGAGGTCAGGTGGCATGGGACTCTTCCCGGCCGGCAAGGCGGCACGCCCGGACCAGCTCGTCGAGCCGACCGTCGAGGACCTCATCGAGGTTGTACACCGAGAAGTTGATCCGATGGTCGGTGACCCTGCTCTGCGGAAAGTTGTACGTCCGGATCTTGGCGCTCCGGTCCCCCGTGCCGACCATCGCTCGGCGCTCCTTCGACCGGGCCGCTTCCTGCTCCGCGACCATCCGGTCCAGCAGACGGGCGCGGAGCACCTCCAGCGCCTTGATCTTGTTTTGGAGCTGCGACTTCTGGTCCTGCTGGCTCACCACGATCCCCGTCGGTACATGGGTAATCCGCACCGCGCTGTCGGTGGTGTTCACGCTTTGCCCTCCCGGCCCGGACGATCGAAACACGTCGATCTTGAGATCGGCGGGATCGATCCGCACATCCACCTCCTCCGCCTCGGGCAGGACCGCCACCGTGGCGGCCGACGTATGGATCCGCCCCTGGGTCTCGGTGGCCGGCACTCGCTGCACCCGATGGACTCCGGACTCCCGCCGGAAGAGCCCGTAGGCATCCGGCCCCTTGAGCGCCACGATCGCTTCCCGGATGCCTCCCAAGGCCCCGGCGCTGATCGACAGCGGCTCCACCACGAGACCATGCCGCTCGGCAAACCGCGTGTACATCCGGAGCAGATCCGCCGCAAAGAGGGCAGCCTCGTCGCCGCCCGTGCCTGCCCGGATCTCGAGGATCGCGTTACGGCCCTCCAGCGGATCCCGGGGCGAGAGCAACTCCTCCAACTCCGGCTCGGTCCGACCCAGCTCCGCCTCCAGCCGGTCCAGATCGGCCCGGGCCAGGGCCGACAGCTCCGGGTCCTCGGAGGCGACCAGTTCCTTCGCCTGGGCCCGCTCCTCGAGCAGGCGCAGGTATCGCTCCCCAAGACGCACGATGGGCGCGAGCCGCGCGTGCTCGCGCCCAAGCGCCGTGAGCCGCCCGGGATCGCGGGCGACCTCGGGATCGGCCAGGGCCTTGGCGACCTCCTCCGCCCGGGCCATTGCCTGGCGGAGTCGGGCCTCCATCAGCTACTCCTTGGCCGACCCGGCGTACTTCCGGCGGAACTTGTCCACTCGCCCGGCCGTATCCACCAACCGCTGCTTCCCGGTGTAATAGGGGTGGCACACGGCGCAGATCTCCACGTGGATCGAAGCCACCGTGGAGCGGGTCTCAAAGGTATTGCCGCAGGCACACTGCGCGGTAACCTTCTGATACCGCGGATGGAGATTGGGCTTCACACTGCCTCCGGAACTCAAGTCATTGCCGATCAACAAGTTAAAATGCCATCGGCGAACCGTGTAAGCTAGCGGGAACCATCCCCGCCGGCAACCCACCCGGGCTCTCGGTGGTTTGACACACCCCGCGGAGCGTCTCTAAGCTGCATCCTTTCCGGGAGCCCTGCGATGAGTACAGCCACGCTCCAAGCGCTCAAGGCCATCCCGCTCTTTCGGACGCTGAGCGAGGGGGACCTGTCGGCGCTCGCCGGGCTTCTGCGAGAGCGCCGGTACCCACGGGGCAGCATCGTGCTGGCGCAGGGCGATCCCGGCGATTCCCTGTTCCTGATCGCGGAGGGCCAGGCCAAGGTGGCGGTTCTGGCCGAGGATGGTCGCGAGGTGATCCTCTCGGTGCTGGGGCCAGGGGGCGTGTTCGGCGAGATGTCCCTGCTGGACGACGAGCCCCGATCCGCGCACGTCATCGCCATGACCGACGCCGTCCTCCTGCAGCTTCGCCGCGAGGACTTTCGATCCCGACTGCGGGCCTCCCCGGAGCTCGCCGTTGCGCTCCTGGCGGAGCTGTCCCGCCGACTCCGGCGGGCCGATGAAACGATCGCCGGCCTGGCGCTCCTCGACGTCAACGGCCGGATCGCCACCCTGCTGCTCGACCTGGCCCGCGAGGAAGGCGGGCTGCGAATCAGCCGCAAGCTCACCCACGCCACCATCGGTCAGATGGTCGGGGCCAGCAGGGAGACGGTGTCGCGGACGATGAGGAGTCTGGTGGTCCGCGGGGTGATCAGCGTGACCCGGCGCGAGATCCTCCTCCGCGACCCCGTCCAGCTCCGGCTGGCCGCGCAGCGGACCTGACCGGGGTGAGCCTGGCGATCACCTTCTGGGGTGTTCGGGGGTCGATTCCCGCTCCCGGCCCGTCCACCGCCCGCTACGGCGGCAATACCGCCTGCCTGCTGGTGGAGAGCCCGCACGGCCGGCTGATCCTGGACGCGGGCACCGGCCTCCGGCCGCTGGGGCGCTCGCTGGTGGCCGCCGTTCCGCCGGGGAGGCTCGAGGTCGATCTCCTGGTCTCGCACACCCATTGGGACCACATCCAGGGGTTCCCCTTCTTCGCGCCGCTGTTTCGGCCCGGCGATCGGGTCCGGGTCCATGGGCCTGCCCAGACGTCGGGACCGCTCGGCGCCATCCTCCGGAACCAGATGGCGCCCGAGGTCTTTCCGGTGCCGCTCTCGGCGGTCCGGGCGGAGCTGGCGGTCCACGACCTCACCGACCCCGAGCTGGAACTCGCCGCCTTTCAGGTCGAGGTCGTACCGGCCCGGCATCCGGCGCCGACGCTGGGCTACTCGGTGGCCCCCAGGGGCGGGGCCGAGCGTTGCATCTATCTGACTGACAACGAATTGCACCAGGTGGCTTCGGGGGCGGAACGGGCCGGGCTGGTCCGTTTCCTGCACCGGGCCGACACCCTGGTGCACGACGCGATGTACTTTGAGGAGGAAGCGAGGCGGCGGAGGGGTTGGGGACATTCGACCGCGATCGAAGCGGTGACGCTGGCCGCCGAGGCGGAGTGCCGGAGCCTGGTGCTATTCCACCACGACCCCGATCATGACGACTCCTCGTTGGACCGGCTGCTGGGCGAGGCGCTGGAGGCCCGCGACCGCCTGGCCGCAACCCTCGAGGTGACCCTCGCAACGGAGGGTACGACGCTTCACGTGGAGGCGCGATGAACCGGTTGACAGGTGCGGCTCTGACGCTGGTGCTTCTCGGACAGGCAATGGCGGCGTCCGCCCAGGAATCGCGTCTCGGCGTTGCGGTCCTGCCGTTCGAGAACGGCGGCAGCTACGGTCGCGACAAGGAGGACTTCGACGCCCTTCGGCTTGGCATCGCGGCCATGGTCGCCAGCGAACTGGCCCGCTACCCTGGCGTTCGGGTGGTGGAGCGCGAACGGGTCCACGCACTCCTCGCGGACCTGGGCCAGGGAGGCGGGGAGCGATTCGATGGGGCCACCGCCGTGCGCCTCGGCACCGCGGCCGGGGCCCGCTACGTGGTCGCGGGCACGTTCATCGATCTCTACGGGGACTTTCGGGTCGATGCGCGGATCATCGACGTCCAGACCAGCGAGATCGTCAAGGTGGTCCGGAGCGATCCCCGGCTCACCGACCGGAAGCAGATGTTCCGAATCATTCAGTCGGTGGCGGAGCGGATCGCCGAAGGCATCGGTCTCCCCCCACTGCCCGCGGCGGCGGCGCAGGCCGCCCGGTCGCGCAACGTGCCCACCGACGCGCTGGTGTTCTACAGCCGCGCGCTGCTGGCCCAGGATCGCGGCGAGCGGGAGCGCGCTGTGGAGTTCTACAACCGCGCCCTGGCCGTCTACCCCGAGTATGCCGAGGCCCGGGAAGGGCTCAGCCGGCTCCGCGCCGGGTGAGCGCGAGCAGTCCGGCCCAGACCCCCAGGTGCGCGGGCAGGGCCATGGCGATCACCTCGGCGTTGGCCTGACCGAACGCCGGCGCCAGCTTCAGGCCCAGGCCCAGCGCGCTCAACCCGGCCGCCGCACCCGCCAACCCGACCGCCAGTCGGCTGGGGCCCCCGCGAGCAACCAGCAGCGGGGCCAGAACCAGCGAGACGAGCGTGAACTGAAGGACGTTCTCGTTGGCCACCGAGAACCGGTGATCGGTGAACATCCAAAGGTAGATCAGCAGCGCACCGGCAGCCCCCGTCAGGGACGCCCAGGCGGCGGCGACGGCCAGGAAGAGCCTGCGCATCGAGCGTGACCTCCCGCCGCGCCAGCCGGTCCACCCGAGCGCTCCGCCCAACAGCAGACCGATCGCCAGGAACCAGGCGGTCCAGGTGGAGGGACGGTCCGGCACCGGGAACCGGTCGCTGTCGAACAGGAGGCGTTCCTCTGCCACCAGCGGGCGCAGGGCGCCATCGGGGCCGGGGACCCGGAGCCGGTTGAGATGGGGACGGAGCTCGATGGGCAGGAACATCGCCTCCCAGGCGGTCGCCGGCCGATCGACCGGCTGGCCGAGCCCGATCATCAGCGCGGTGTACAGGGCGGGGTTGTTCTCCGTCAGCCTCCGGGTCTGCTGCCGATAGGTCAGCGGCGATCGGATCGAGTCGCCATACCGCCGGAGCGCGCCACCCACCGCCCGGTCGATCACGTCCCTGATCCTCGTGGAGCAGTTGTCGCGGTAGTAATCGTAGGCGTAGTACCGGTTCTCCTCGCGGAGGTTCCAGCGGAGAAACCGTTGCATCTCGGCCTTCGCGGCGGGCGGCAGCGCCAGTTCCTGGCTCCAGATCCGGCGGCCGGCCTGCTGGTAGGCCGCGAGGTAGGACCGCAGGTCGCCGTCGCCCATCCAGTACCGGAGGTCGCCCCGCGCAAACCGGCGGATGAACCCCCGATCGAACGCGAAGCGGCCGTAGTCGTAGGCCCAGTCGGTGCCGTCGACGGGGTCGTGGATCCAGAGGGCGTTGTGGCCGAACCGCTCCCAGATCCGGGCGCCGGAATCGAAGGTGAGGAGGTAGACCCGAAGGCCGGCGCCGCGGGTCGAGTCGTCCGCAACGGCGGCGGGCCGGGGGGCGACGACGGCGCCAAGGAGGGCCAGCGCCGCCAGCCCCGTCACAGAAGCACGTCCCGCCCTTCGTCGTCGGATTTGTAGACCGCCTCGATCACCCGAAGGACCTGGACCTGCTCCTGAAGCGACGGCGCGGCCGACTGACCCGCGATTGCGGCGACGAAGTGGGCCCACTGGGCGCGGAACGAGGCGCTGAATGCATTCTCTCGGCTCAGGGACCCGGTCGGCGAGACGTCGTGGGGCACGCCATGGATCTCCTTCCAGACGTGGAGGGGGTTGATACCCGCCGACCCCCTGGCGCCGCGGAGGCCTACCCCGAAGCGCTCACCCTCGCCGATGTGCCGCCAGGTGACGTCCACGAAGATCGCGCACCCGTTCTCGCAAACCACGAACGCGCTCCCCGAGGGCTCGACGGCCCGCTCGCCACCACCCCGGCTCAGCGAGGCGCTGACCCTGGCCGGTTCCGGATTCCCCGACAGCCAGAGACAGAGATCCAGCATCGTCAGGCCCAGGTCCAGCATCGCGCCGCCGCCGGCCTCGCTCCG
>CAZFSA010000034.1:0-35485 GCA_964521535.1 uncultured Gemmatimonas sp. | reverse complement strand
GGGGGTCGGCTGCTCCGTGGTCGCGATGGCGGCCCGCCTCCTCGTGTTGCCGGTGCTGGCGCTGGGGCTCGACGGCCCGGTCGACGTCGGCGTCGTCCTGCTCGGCGCCTTTCTCCTGCTCCATGGCCAGTTGATCGCCCCCACCCCCGCCGGTGTAGGCCTGGTGGAGGCCGCGTACCTGGCCGGAGCCGCGGGGGTCAGCAACCCCACGGTGCTCCTCGCCTGGCGGCTCTACGCGACCGGGCTGGCGCCGGCGATCGGCATCTTGCTGGCCGGTTGGCGGTTCGTCCGACGGCCCCGCTTGTCGCACGGCCGCACCGACGCCAACGACCCCTGACCCCGGGCTCCCGACGCCCGGCCACGCCGACGGCTCCTCAGGTGAGGTCGGCGCCCAGACTCGACGGCGTCTCGGTCCCCTGAGGCTCGGGACTCGGAGCCAGCAGAACGCTCACCACCACGCCCTGAAGCCCGAGCGCCGCCACGATCCCGGCGGCGGTATCGATCGCCAGATGGTTCTGGGTATAGACGGTGGCGAGGACGATCAGCGCCGCCAGCCCGGTCGTGAGAGCAGCCAGCCAGCGCGGCCCAAAGCGCCAGGCAATCCAGGCGAAGGTGATGGAGCCGGCGGTGTGGGAGCTGGGAAAGGCGGTGCCCAGCGCGTCGCCGCCGGTCCGAATGGCCAGATTGAGCTGGTAGAAGAAGCCCTGGGTGAGGTCGCCCGCATGAATGCCCCACAGCTCTCGCGGCCCGACGACCGGAAAGAACATGTAGAGCGTGAAGCAGGCCAGGTAGGTGACCGCGAGGCGGAGCACGAACTCGTGCCGGTCGGCGGCTCCGCGGAGCAGATGGAGGGCGATCGGGACCGACAACAGCATCAGGTAGTAGCCGAAGTACGCGGCCTGGAGGATCTCACTCAACCAGGTCCAGGGCATCCGCCTGACCCATTCGAGGTTGAGGTGAAGACCGAAGAGGCCCAGGTCCCAGTCCGCGACGATCGGGTCGTTGGCATAGGTCGGGAGCTGCTGGTGCCGGATGGCGAGCTCACTCCAGAACGCCAGGATCAGGAGGAGGGGGTAGTGGTCCCGGAGCCACTGGATCGGTCCGGGGTGCGGCCCGGGGGCGCGGGCGAGGAGCCAGGGAAGTGCCAGACCCGCCAGGTGGATCCCGACCCCCCAGCGGGCCACGGCCGTATGCGGAGCGAGGGGCAGCCAGGTGGTGAGCATCAGCAGGTTGACGAAGGCCACCCAGCGATCGACCGGGCGGAGCGGGGCGGACGGGGAGAACGGCAGCCCTTGCCGAAGGACCACGGTGGCGTCTCGGGTGGAGGTCACCACAAGGTGGGGGGGCTGGGCCACCCCCAGGCCACCGCCATGTCAAGAAGCGATCACGGATCCGAGCCAGTTTAGCGGTATGCCGTTAGGTTATCGTTAGGTGATCGAGTTGCTGTTAGGCACTGCTGGCCCCCTATGCCGGCCCGCGTGCGGGCGCACTTCGTTAGGCTCGGCCGCGACCAGGTCGCCACCATCGGGTGACCTGACCACGACAGCCAGGTGACAATTCCTGGCGACCTTCCCGGTCCGGTTGGACGCCCTCTCGACTCTCCGCCGGGAGCGCCCGTGGTGCAATCACTGGTGGTCCTGACCACGCTGCTGTTGCCCCATCCCGATTCGGGGCTTCACCGGATTCCCGTCGCCCCCGCCGAGACCCTCGCGGTCACCATCTCCGGGCGGGGGCAACCGGTGGTCTTGATCCCGGGCCTCTTCGGCTCGGCGTTCGGGTATCGACACGTCATCGCCGGGCTCGCGGAACGGGGATACCGGTCGATCGTGATCGAGCCGCTCGGAGTCGGCGAGAGCAGCCGCCCCGAGCAGGCCGACTATTCCTTCAGCGCTCAGGCCGAACGGGTGGCCGAGGTGCTGCGAAGGCTCGCGATCGAGACGCCGGTGACCGTGGTGGCCCACTCGGTCTCCGCCACCATCGGTTTCCGGCTCGCACTCCAGCACCCGGCACTGGTGGCGTCGCTGGTCTCGGTGGAAGGCGGCCCGCTGGAGCATGCCGCCACGCCCGGGCTTCGCGCCGTGGCGGCGGCCGGCCCGCTGCTGCGACTCGGCCGCGACGGGCTGATTCGGCGGGTCGTTGGCCAGGGGTTACGCGAGGCGTCCGCCGATCCGGGCTGGGTCACACCCGCCGTGCTCGCGGCGTACACGTCCTGGGCGGCCCGGGATCTGCGGGGCTCGCTCGCGGCGTACCAGGCCATGGCTCGCGCCCGGGACTCGGAGCCCCTCGGGCCGAGGCTTGCCGATCTGCGCTGCGAAGTCCGTCTGGTGCTGGGGGGCGCCCGGCACCGGTCGGGGCCATCCCCGCGCGAAATCGCTGCCATGCAGACGGCGATCCCGCGGCTGCGCGCTGTCCTCATCGATGGCGCGGGGCACCACATCCACGAGGAACAGCCGGCGGCGCTGGTCACGATCATCACCGACGCCCTCGGTTCCGCCGTCACCGGCGCCGCGGCGGTGTCGCTCGACGCGCGGTCCTGAGACCGGGTCGCGGAGGGGTGGGGCGGCGCTCCCCTCCTACCGCAGCGGAGCGTACCTTCGGATACCATCCCGTCGGAGACCCGCATGCCCCGCATCCTGCTCCCCGCCCTTGCCGCGCTGGTAGCCCTGCCCCTTGCCGCGCAGCCCCCGGCCCGCCGGCCAGCCTGGGAATGGAGCAACGACACCATCCAGCGGGTGGTGAACGCGGTTCGCGCCGGCCGGAGCCTCCAGCCCCGCGCCTGGCCCGGCGGCGCCCGGGTGGCGGTGCTGCTCTCGTTCGACGTCGACAACGAGACCATCGCCCTCCGCACCGGAGAGCCCACCATCGGTGCGCTGTCGCAGGGCGAATACGGGGCCCGGGTGGCGCTGGGGCGGGTGCTGGACCTGATCGACCGCCACCGGCTCCCGGCCACCTTCTTCATCCCGGCCGTGAGCCTGATGCTCCACCCGGCGATGGCCGACGCCATCAAACGCGCCGGCCATCACGAATTCGGCGTCCATGGCTGGATCCACGAGACCAACACCCAGCTCCCCGCCGACGTGGAGCGCGACCTGGTGCGCCGGGCCCGGGACTACCTCACCCAGGTCACCGGCGTGCGGCCCGTCGGGTACCGCGCCCCGTCGTGGAACTTCTCTCCGCACACGCTCTCGATCGTGCGGGAACTGGGGTTCCTGTACGAAAGCTCGATGATGGCCGACGACCGGCCCTACGAGCTGCTCCAGGACGGCCGCCCCACGGGCCTGGTAGAGCTGCCGGTCGAGTGGATCCTGGACGATGCCCCGCTGTTCAACGTGCTGGGCGGCAACTACGCCTCGCCCCGGGAGGTGGCGCAGGTCTGGATCGACGAGTTCGACCGGGCCTGGCAGGAGGGGACGATGTTCCTGCTCACCCTCCATCCCCACATCGTGGGGCATCGGTCCCGGATCGTGGCGCTGGAGCTGCTGCTGGACCACATCCGCGGGAAGGGCGGGGCCTGGTTCGCCACCCATCGAACGGTGGCCGAGTACGTCAAGCGCGAGGCGGGGATGAACTAGCGCAGTGGCGGGTTCACGACCCGTGCGGTCCCGCGTCCGACCCCACGATCTCAAGGAACCGCTCGACGGGCTCCAGCCGATCCAGCGCCTCGATCACCCGGTCGGGATCCAGGGCCACGTACTCGTGCACCAGCACGTTGCGGAAGCCGGGCAGCCGCTCCAGCTCCCGGACCAGGTCAGCCGGAAAACGAGCGTCGCGCAGCAGGTTCCGCATCGCTCCCGTGTAGTCCTCGAACCGATCACCGCGCCGGGCCGACAGATCGCCGGCGACGTCGATCACCAGCTGGCATACCATGAGCAGCGAAAACAGCACGTCGTTCGGGAGCGTCAGATCGCGCTCCAGGTCGCCCCGCCCCCTCACCTTCGGGCGGATGGCCCGGAGGTGATCGAGGTAGCGACGGAGCTCCGCCAGCCGCTCGATGAGGTACGGGGTCACCGGGCGATCGCCTGACGCTTCAGGATCGCGGCCCGGCGCAGAAACGGCTCCAGGTCGGCCGCGCGGAGCTGGGCGTCGCGGCGAAAGGCATGC
The DNA here is from genome assembly GCA_964521535.1 of uncultured Gemmatimonas sp. Taxonomy (GTDB): domain Bacteria; phylum Gemmatimonadota; class Gemmatimonadetes; order Gemmatimonadales; family GWC2-71-9; genus SHZU01. The sequence goes on along the minus strand of CAZFSA010000034.1, from coordinate 31,384 downwards.
TCCGCCTCGGCGTCGAGGCACACCAGGCGTCGCCCGGTGGTGACGACCGCGGCCGCCAGCCCGGGCGGGGCGTCGTTCAGCACGACGACGTCGACGGGTGTTCCCCCCCCGGCCGCCGCCATCAGCGCATGCAGCCGGAGGCCCGCCTCGAATCGCGCGGTCGCGGTAGGGAACTCGTCATGCCGAAGCACCACCCCGAGGTCGAGATCGCTCTCCCGGTGGGCTCGGCCTGTCGCATGACTGCCGAACAGGTACACCGCCACCACCCCCCGACCATCCGACCCTTCGAGCAGCGAGGTAATCCGCGAACCCAGTCCGGCGATGTCCATGGGGCAAACCTAGCATCCGGCGTCGTCGCTGTGCCAGCCGGGCCAACGGGCCCGGACCCGAAGCGGTCACGCCAGCCCCAGCTCGAGGAAGGCAGTGCCGACGATCGGGTTGTGCCGATAGGGCGGAATCGGCCGGAAACCCAGCTCCCGGTACAGCGCCCGGGCCTCGGTCATGAGGGGCAGGGTGTCGAGCACCATCCGGGTATAGCCGTGGCGCCGGGCCTCGTCGATGATGGCCAGCGCCAGGGTCCGGCCGAGACCGCGACCCCGCCCCTCCGGCCTCACGTAGAGCCGCTTCATCTCCGCCGTTCCGGGGCCAAACGGCCTCAACGCCACGCAACCGAGGGCCTCGCCCTTCGCCAGCGCAAGCAGCAGCACCCCGTCGGGCGGCCCGTACTGGTCCGACAGGTGCCTCAACTCCTCGCCCACGTCCTGGAACCCGAGGTCCACCCCCAGCGAGGCGACGTACTCCTCGACCAGCCGGCGGGCGGTCGCCCAATGGTCCGGCGACGCCGCGGCGACCAGCTCAACGGTCACCTGGCCGCTCCGCGTCGATCGGCGGGCGGCCGGTGGAAGTCAGCATCCCGAACGTTCGACCAGGGTCCTGGAAGCCATGGTCCCTCCTGGTGGGGGCGGCCCGAGCGCGGAACGCGGCCGAATCATACCGGCCCGAAGGCGTCGTTGTCATCGGGCCCGGCGACGCCGACGCCTGGCCCTGTGCCAGCCTCCGTCCGGGGGTATCTTCCCGAGGGATCGTCCCGGAGTTCGCGGTGCGCCATCGAGCCCTGTTGCCACTGTTCCTGCTTGCCTCGCCGGCGGCGCTGCCGGCCCAGGATCAGTTCGCCGGCGTCGAGCGGATCGTGGCCGTGGGCGACGTGCATGGCGATCTGGCCCAGTTCGTCACGGTGCTCCGCCAAGCCGGGGTAATCGACCAGAAGAACCGCTGGATCGGCGGCAGAACCCACCTGGTGCAGACCGGCGACGTCCCCGACCGGGGGCCCGACACCCGCGCCATTCTCGACCTCCTCCAGGATCTGGAGCGACAGGCCCGCAAGGCCGGCGGTCGGGTGCACGCGCTGATCGGCAATCACGAGGCGATGAACATCCTGGGCGACCTCCGCTACGTGGTCCCCGGCGAGTACGAGGCCTTCCGGACCGAACGGTCCGCGGTCCTCCGCGAGCGGGCCTACCTCGTGCTGGCCGACTCGGCCCGGCGAAACGACCCGATCTACCGGCGGGAGTGGGAGGCGGAGCGGCCGCTCGGCTGGGTGGAACACCGGATGGCCTACGAAGGGAAGGGCAGCTATGGCGACTGGATCCGGGGCAACAACGCCGTGATCCGGATCGACGACTTCCTCTTTCTCCACGGCGGCATCGCCCCCAAGTACGCCGACTGGGTGCTGGCCCGCCTCAACCAGGCCGTCCGCGAGGACCTGGGCGCGGGCCCGCGCGCGCCCAGCGGAATCGCCGAGGACCCCGATGGGCCGCTCTGGTACCGGGGGCTCGCCACCGGGAACGAGGCCGCGCTGGCGGAGCACGTGGACCGGGTGCTGGCGGCGTTCGGTGTGCGCCACATCGTGATCGGCCACACCGTGACGGCGGGGACGGTGATGACCCGCTTCGGGGGGAAGGTGATCCTGATCGATGTGGGGCTGGCCAGCGTGTACGGCGGCCCTCCAGCGGCCCTGGTGATCGAACGAGGCATTCCCTACACCCTGCACCGGGGGACCCGCCTCGACCTGCCGTTGGGTGGCGATCCCCTGCCTTATCTCAAGGCCGCGGCCGCGCTCGACCCGCAGCCATCGCGGCTCCAGAAGCTGATCGACCAGCTGGAGGGAGCGGCGGCACCGTCCCGATAGGGACCGAAAGCCGCGACCCCTCACCCTCGCTGTTTGACCCGGGCCAGCAATCCCTGGTACCGTGGCCGCCCCGACAGCGGCGCGAACTCCCGGCGGGTCAGGTTCCGGTACCCGCGGTCCACCAGCGTGGCCAGCGTCGCGGTCGCGGCGTCGTAGCGCCGGAGCGCCACCTCGATCATCGCCACTGCCTCGTAGCGGTTGAGCACCGAAGGATTGGAGGGGCCAAGGGTCTTCTCGAGGATCGCGATCGCCTCCCGGTAACGGCCCAGGGCGGCCGTCGTGTCGCCGGCGCTGGCCAGCACGCTGGCCTCGATGCCCACCGCATAGCCCGTCTGGGGGTGCTCGCGTCCGAACACCCGCTCCCGCACCGCGACGCACTCCCGGATCAGCCGGGCCGCTTCGTCGAACTGACCCAGGTCCCGGAGCACGCTGGCGAGGTTGAACAGGCTGAACGACACGTTGGCGTCGACGTCGCCGTAGACCCGACGGCGGGCCGCCAGCAGCTCCCGGTGGATCACCACGGCCGAGTCGAGGTCCTGGTTGGCGGTCAGCATGATGGCCAGCGTCTCCTTGAAGTTGAAGAGCGCGGGATCATCGGGATCGCGGGCAGCGAGGGTGGCGATCCGCACCGCCTCGCGCTGGACCTCGAGCGCGGCGCTGTCCTTTCCCTGATCCTGGAGCATCCAGGCCCGGAGCCGGAGCAGCTCGGCCGCGGTCATGGTCCGCCCGGAGTCGGCTGTGGCGAGGATGGCCAGCCCCCGCTCCAGCATCGCCAGCGACGAGTCGGTCACCACCGAGCCCGCCGCCGCCAGCTGGTGCGACGCCAGCGCCACCCGCTGGAGCGCCGGCACCAGTTCCACCGCGTTCGGCCCCAGCTCCCGCTCCCGGATCGCGATCACCTCCTTCATCCCCTCGATCCCGGCCTCCAGCTTGCCGCCCGTCATCCGAGACCGGGCCAACCATTCCCGCGCGGTGGCCACGTCCAGCGGCTGGTGGGGATCGAGCGCCTCTCGGGTTTCGACCACCCCGGTGAAGATCGACTCCGCGGTCGCGACCAGGCCCAGGAAAGCGTAGGCCTGACCGATCGCCAGTTCCATGTCGGCCCGGGCTGGCGGATCCCCCGCCAGGTCGATCCCGACCCGCCGCCGCGCCTGGTCGAGCAGCTCGCGTGCGGTCACGGTGCGGCCCCGGGTCTCGCTCGGGTTGGTGGCGCGGAAGGCGCCTAGCAGGAAGTTCGCGAGCCGGCCCGAGCGGGCGCGCTCAACCTGCGCCACCTCCAGCGCCACCGCCCGCCGGGCCGATTGCCACGCGGACCAGGCCGCTGCCCCAAGCAGGGCGGCGAGCGTCAGCCCCGCCGCCAGCACCGGAACCCGGTTCCGGGCCACGAACCGGCCCAGCCGGTAACGGACCGTATCGGGTTGCGCGATCACCGGCCACCCGCCCAGGAACCGTGAGATGTCCTCGCCCAGGTGCCCCGCCGAGGGGTAACGCCGCGCGGGCTCCTTGCGGAGCGCCATGAGGACGATCTGTTCGAGGTCCGGATGGACCGGCACGATCGTGCTCGGAACCGCCGGAGGGGCCTGACAGACCGCCCGGGGCAGGTCGGGTGCTGGAACCCGCTGGAACGGTCGGCTCCCGGTCAGCAGTTCGTACAGCAGCACGCCCAGCGCGTACACGTCGGTCGCGGTGGTGACCGGTTCGCCAAGAAACTGCTCCGGCGCGGCGTGTTCGGGGGTGAAGAGGAGCAGATCCCCCGTGGTCGACACCGCCGCGGTCGGATCGAGCAGCTTGGCGATCCCGAAGTCGAGGAGCCGGGGCGTGCCGCTTTCGTCGACCAGAATGTTCGAGGGCTTCAGATCGCGGTGCACGACCAGGTGTCGGTGCGCGAACTGCACCGCCTCGCAGACCCGGCCAAACAGCTCCAGCCGCTGGGGAAGGGAGAGCCGCCGGTCGATCGCATAACGGGTGATCGGGACGCCCTCGACGTACTGCATGACCAGATAGGGTTGGCCGCCCGGGCCGAGACCGCCGTCGATCAGGGTCGCGATGCTCGGGTGGTCCAGCCTCGCCAGGATCTGGCGTTCTTGGAGGAACCGCCGGACCAGCTCGGGCGAGGCCCGCTCCGACCGGACCACCTTGATCGCGACCTGCCGCTCGAACTGGTCATCGCTTCGTACCGCCCGGTAGACCTCGCCCATTCCACCCCGCCCGACCAGCTCCACGATCCGATAAGGGCCGAGCACCGTGTCGAGCCCCATCGGCTTGATGCGGCCGGGCCGGGGCAGCAGGTCCTGGGGGTCGGACGCCTCCGCCCCGGTTTCATGGGCGGCCACCATCGCTGCCAGCTCCCGCCGCAGTCCGTCATCGGGCCCGCAGGCCTCGTGGATGAACCGGGCCCGCGCCTCCCCGGTCAGGTCGATGGCCCGATCGAAGAGGTCGGCGAGGTGTTCCCAGGCTTCCTGGTTCATGGAGGACTCTCCGCGGGACCGGAGAAGTTGCATCCCGGCTTGCCGGAGCGCCACCCGGCGGCTAGCATCGTGGCCGCCCCCGTGACCACCGACCATTCCGTCACCGCCTGCCTGGAACGGTTGCGCGCCGGCGAGACCGGGGCGCTCGACCTCCTGCTGCCGCTGGTCTATGACGAGCTCCGGGGGTTGGCCGGGGCCCAGCTCCGGGACGAGCGGACCGGCCACACCCTGAGTGCCACCGCCCTGGTGCACGAGGCCTACGTCCGCCTCGCGGCCCGCGACCAGCTCTCGCCCCGGGATCGGAGCCATTTCTTCGCCATGGCGGCGCAGTCGATGCGACGGGTGCTGATCGAGCATGCCCGCGCCCGGCGGCGCCAGAAGCGGGGTCAGGGTCGCGACGCGGTACCACTCCATGAGGTCGAGGCCCTGGTCGGCGACCAGGCGGCCGACGAGCTGATCGCCCTCGACGAGGCGCTGGACCGCCTGGCCCGGGTGAGCCCCCGAGCTGCCCAGGTGGTGGAGCGCCGGTTCTTCGCCGGTCTCACCCTGGACGAGGTTGCCGAGAGTCTCGGCGTGTCGACCCGGACCGTCAAGCGCGAGTGGCTCCGGGCGCGAGCCTGGCTCCGCAAGGAGGTCGCCGCCGACCTGGGAGTTCCGCTGGATTAGCCGCATCGTCCCCCTCCAAGGCGACACGACCGGACCGAAGGGGACACGGCCCGCGGCCTGTCCCCTTTGGCGGGACTTTGGCGCCGTGAGCGTGCCCGAGTGGACTCCGCCGCCCGGGCAAACCTGCTCCCGGAGACCGCGTATGTCCGCCCCCCGGCTGGTCCTGGCGCTCGCCGCCGCCCTGTCGCTGGCCTGCAACAATCCCGGCCTGGACCCGAGCCGGCCTGAGTCCCCCACCCTCCAAGTGGTGCAGGGAGGTAACGGCTTCTACTTCCTCAAGCCCACGGTCACCAGCGCTCCGGAACGGTTTCCCGGCGCATTCGACCCCAACCGCCGTCCGATGGTCACGATCACCTGTATCGGCGCCACCCACGAAGGCTGCCCGGTGCTGGCCACGTTCGACCGGACTGCGAACGGTGGGGTTCACATCGAGATGGAACGGTATCAGGCCGACTGGAATGCGCCCAGGAACCTCCGGCTCGGCAAGGGGAACTATCGCCTCGAGGTGCGTGATGGGCCGACGCTGCTCGGCTGGGGCGACCTCTGGGTGGTCTCCTCGTCCTCCGGCCTGAAGGAGGTGACCCCGGACCATCTCGGGGTGGTCCGCGGCACCACGTTCCCGATCCGCTTCCGGATCGAGACCCTGGCGGGCGGGGTGGTCGACACCGTGATCGTCACACCGGATTCGACGAACCTGCCGCCGGGGGGCTTGGTGCAGCTGATCGCCACCCCGCGTGACGCCTCCGGCAACCCCGTCGGCGGCCAGCCCGTCTGGACCAGCTCCGATCCCGCCGTGGCGGCGGTCTCGGCCGCTGGCCTGGTAACCGGCGTGGCCGGCGGTCGCGCGATCGTGACGGCGGCGATCGGCGGCCAGACCGGCGGCGCCGTGATCCTGGTAGGCGACCAGCTCCCGGGTCAGGCCAGCGATCCCGTGGCCAGCGTGATCCCCCGGGCGGTTCCCGCCGTGAACCTGGCCGAATACGACAAGGCACACCCGAGGCTGCCCGGCTTCCTCATGTCGTTCACCACCGCGATCCTCACCACCACCCCGAGCGCCACGGTCGGCGAGATCAACGCGATTCTCACCCGGTTCGGGGGCCGGATCCTCGGCGGCTACCCGGGGGTGGCAGGCAAGGCCGGCGGCAACCTGGTGGTCCGATTCCCGAGCGCCAATCACGTCGAGATGGACGCGATCCTGGCGCAGGTCGTCGGTCGCCCCGGCATTGCGGCCGCGGTGGCCGATCATACGGTGGGACCGACGATCGCGCCGGCCAACAACGCAACGATCGGCTGGATCTGGAGCCTGCTGCCCAGCGACGACAACTGGGGCATGGAGGCAATCAGGACGCCGGCCCTCTGGAACTTCAACGACTACGTTCGCAAGTCGGGCCGGCGGACCACGACAGGCGTGTTCGACGTCGGCTTCACCACCCAACATCCCGATCTGGTGATCTCCCGAAATCAGGCTCCGACTCTGTTCAATGACCACGGCGTCCATGTGGCCGGCATTGTCGGAGCCACCTTCGACAACGGCGTCGGTGTCGACGGCGTCAACCCGTTCGCCGACCTGGATCTTTTCGGCGTGGGGTCCAGCACCTGGGCGCAGGTGCTCGTCTCCTTCTGCACCTTTTTGGTCGGCTCGCCCGCACCCACGGTGGTCAACGTCAGCCTGGGCTACAACTGGCACCTCGCCGCGCTCGACACCCGGACGGATCCCGGGCCGCGTCAGGTCGCGTCGGACGGTGGCCTGTCGGTGGTGGCGTGCCTGGCGGCTGTGGCGACGTTGCAGTCGCTTCCCTACGTGGTAGCGGCCGCCGGCAACGACGATGGACAGGATGCCCGGTGGGCGTCGCCCTGGAACGCCGCCGCCCTGATCCACGGCATGGCGCCCATCATCGTGGTGGAGGCGGCGGCCAAGGCCCTTGCTCCCCAGCGGGCGTCATTCTCGAACGTCAACGGTCACGTGTCGGCCCCGGGCGAGGAGATCAAGAGCACGGCGAACTCGGTGCCGTACTTGACGTTGCCGGGCACCTCGATGGCGGCGCCCCACGTGGCCGGGCTGGTTGGGTATCTCACCGCGCTCGCGCCTGGCCTCGGGGCACCAACCCTCAACAACAACCCTCTCCTGACCCTGCTTCACCAGACCGGTCAGTTGAGCACCGACCCCCTGTCGCCACGGATCGACGCCTTTGCCGCCGCGCTTGAGCTGGACCGACAGCTCGGGGGCAACCAGATCCTTCGGGCCCTCGCCGACTTCGACGACGGTTCCAGCGACGGCAACCGCCGGGTCGACGCGGCGGGTGTCATCGACACCAACGAGGACCACGACGGCGATGGCGGCCGCGGCGACGGACGGGTGGACATGTCTGACTTCCGCCGGTTCCGCGACTGGCTGCTCGACGCCGAGCAGGCGCCAGGCCTCTCGCTCGACGGGCCGCAGAACACCGGGAAGCGGGATCAGAATGGCGACGGCCAGTACCCGTCCAACACCTCGATCACCGAAGGCACCTACTCGCGCGGCGACCTCAATGGCGACGGCACCATCCATCGAACTGCCACGGCCGTCGTGGGCGGGGTCATCGGCCGGGCGGCAACCGACCTCGACGTGCTGATGGCCGCGTTCTCCGACCCGGTCTACTCCGCGTTCGAGCTGCCCGGGCTGCTCCAGTCGGGCGACATCACGGTCAACGCCGGCGCCTGCATCGACGCCGTCAACGCCGCACGCGTGGACCTCGCGGTCCAGGTCACCGCCGACACGACCCGGGTGGTGCGCCGGCACGCGATGAGCGCCGCCGGCCGGACCATCGTCTTCACCGTACCGACCGACCCGGCCGGCTACACGATCCGACTGGCCCTGCTCGACGCCGCGGGCGCCGTCCTCCGCACCGAGGGCGGCACCAGCGGCCCCGTGGGCCTCGGCTCCGACGCCCACTTCCGCCCGACGTGTCTCAGCCAGGTGGCGTTCGGCCCGATCTCCTTTCCGCCCGGCGCCATCGGCGTCGCCTACTCGGTACAGCTCGCGGGTACCGGCGGCGACGGGACTTATGCGTACAGCGTCGTGAGCGGCATGCCACCGGGCCTCAGCCTTCTCGGGGACCGGGTCACGGGGACGCCCACGCAGGCGGGCAATTTCCAGCTGACGCTGCGGATCACCAGCGCTGGCCACTCCGCCACGGCAACCTTCGCGATCGGGATCAGCGCGGGCGCCAATCAGGACCCGCTCCTCGCGCCGGGCAACACACCGAGCAGTTGGCAGATGACGTTCAGCCACGGTCAGTGTTGCGGGTCGGTGTCGCTGGCGCGCGGCACGCTGGGACCGGGCCGGTACCAGCTGCTGGTCGGCGGCAACATCACCTGCTTCCTCGTGCTCCCGACACCCGTGAGTTTGCCGTCCAGCTTCACCGGGACCTGCGACAACGGCTTCCAGCAGCAGACGATCTCGGGGAACATCGGCCTGAACAGCGGCAGCGGCGTGGTCGGAGTACGTCAGACGCCGACCACGTTCGTCGGCAACTTCACGTTGACGCGACTGTGACGGGCCGCGGATGGCTCTCCGGCCCTGCTCCCCCCGGCCCACCGCCGGGGGGAACTCCTCCTCGGGGTGAGCGGGACCCTGCACGCCGATGCGGACCATCGCCCCAGGCGCACAAATACCGCGTTCATCCAGCGGCTGAGCGGCCCCCTGACAAGAGGCCAGGTCGATGTCGCGCCACGAAGGCGGTCGCGCCATACTCCATGTCATGCTGGCGATGCGCCTTGAGAGAGTGGGCCCGCTCGCGGTCGAGCCCGAGCCACTGGCGACCGCGGAGCTTCCCGATCCAGAGCCTGGGACCGGGGAAGTGGCGCTGGAGGTGGCCGCCTGCGGCGTCTGCCATACCGACCTCGACATCGTCGAGGGCCGCGCCGCGCCGCGCCGGCTCCCGCTTACCCCAGGACACCAGGTGGTTGGCCGGGTCACTCGGGTTGGTCCCGGAGTGCCCGGCGTGGCCATGGGAGACCGCGTCGGCGTGGCCTGGATCGCCTCGGCCTGCGGCCGGTGCCACTGGTGCCAGCACGACCTGGAGAATCTCTGCCCCGACTTTCAGGCGACCGGCCGCGATCGGGATGGTGGCTACGCCGAGCGGATGGTGGCGCGGGCCGACTTCGTCTACCCCTTGCCGCCGGGTCTCGACGATCATGCGGCTGCACCCCTGCTCTGCGCCGGCGCGATCGGCTATCGCTCTCTCCGCCTTACCGGGCTGGTCGACGGCGAGCCCCTCGGGCTCACCGGCTTCGGCGCCTCCGCCCACCTCGTGCTCAAGCTGGTGCGCCACCGGTGGCCCCGGAGCGAGGTCTTTGTCTTCGCGCGCGACCCGGTCGAGCGGGAGTTCGCCCTTTCCCTCGGCGCCGTCTGGGCGGGCGGGATCGGCGCCCGACCGCCCCGTCTTCTCCGTGCGGTGATCGACACCACGCCAGTCTGGACCCCGGTCCTGGAGGCGCTGGCCGTGCTGGAGCCCGGGGGCCGGCTGGTGGTGAACGCGATCCGGAAGGAGGCGCGCGACCAGGAGGTCTGGAGCCGGCTCGACTACCCGGCGCACCTCTGGCTGGAGAAGGAGGTGAAGAGCGTCGCCAACGTCACCCGCGGGGACGTGCGCGAGTTCCTGGCCATCGCGGCCGAGCTGTCCCTCACGCCCGAGGTCGAACTCTACCCCTTGACCGACGCCAACCGGGCTCTTCGTGCCCTCCGGATCGGCGGGCTCCGGGGGGCGAAAGTGCTGGCGATCGGGGCCGCCGCCTGATCATTACAACTCCTCAACCGCTTTCTGCTGCCGCGTTGGACCTGCATTGAGGCCGATTTGAGGGGGCGGTAGCATAATGGAGTCCCCGTCTTCCGCGGGTCTCCTCGATGCACGGCGACTTCCGGCTCCGGTGCCTCGGCGTACCGGAGCTTCGGGGACCGGACGGCAAGGTCATCCGGTTCCGGGTGAAGAAGCATCTCGCGCTCCTGGTCTACCTGGCGGTGGAGCGCCGGGTGGCGCACGACCGGAGCCGGCTGGCGGAAATGTTCTGGCCCCGGGCCGCCGGGCGGCGGGGCCGCCATTCCCTGGCGACTGCCCTCTCGCTGCTCCGGGCGATCTTCGGTCGAGGGGCCTTTCCGGCGAGCCGGGCGGCGGTGCGGTTCGCGCCGGCGGCGCTGGTGCTCGACCTCGACCGGCTGGAGGCGGGCGACGTCCTGGGTGGCCCCGGTGAGGAGCCGCTCGAGGTCGACGGCTTTCTCCGCGGGTTCGACCTCGCTGACGCGCCCGAGTTCGGGCTCTGGAAGGATCGGGAGCAGGCCCGCCGGCTGCCGGCCATTCATGCCGCCCTGTTGACCCTGATCGATCATGGCCGCCGCCGTGGCGCCCACGACGAGATCATGGCTCGGGCCGAACGCCTGTTGGCGCTGGACCATCTTGCCGAGGAGGGCGTGCGGGCCACGATGGAGGCCCTGGTGCTGGCCGGCGATCGCTTCTCGGCACTCCGGGTGTTCGACGAATGGAAGGCGCGGCTGGCCGAGGAGCTCGACGCCGAGCCCTCGGGGTTGCTGGAAGGCATGGCCTCGCAGCTCCGGAAGCGGGGTTGGGAGCCGCGCACACCGATCGCCATGCCACCGGTGCCGGCGGAGCAGTGGCGGGATCGCAAGTTCGTCGGTCGCGCGGCCGAGTACCGGAAGCTCTACGAGACCTGGGAGACAACCCATCAGTTCCGGCCCCGGCACGTGTTCATTGTCGGCGACAGTGGGGTCGGCAAGACGACCCTGGCACAGCGTCTGGTCACGGCCGCCGGCCTGGAAGGCGCGTCGGTCGCCCGGGTCCAGTGCTACCAGCTGGAGCAGCGCCTCCCGTATGCCGCCGTGGGCGGGCTGGTGAGCGGGCTGCTGAACCGCCCGGGCGTGGCGGCCACGTCGCCCGAGTCGCTGGCGGAGGTGGCGCAGGTGGTGCCCCAGGTCAAGGCCCAGTTCCCCGGGCTGCCCCCTCCCAAGCCGAGCGAGGGCGAGACCGCCCGGCTCCTGTTTGCCGAAGGGGTGATGGACCTCTTCGGCGCGGTCATGGACGAGCGCCCGCTGCTCCTGGTGCTGGATGACTTCCATCTGGCGGACGAGGCCAGCCTGGCGGTGATGCATCTCATTCTCCGCCGCCTGGACCGGGGACGCTACATGGTGGTGCTGACCGCCCGTCCTCACGACGAGGGCGAGACCGCTCAGGCGCGGCGGATCCGGGAGGGGATGAGCCGGCTGTCGATCGAGCCGTTGGCGCTCGAGCCGATGTCGGAGGAGGAGACGACCGAGTTGCTGGGGGTAATCCTGGACGATGGGCAGGACCGCCCGCGGCCCCCGGAGCGCCGGGCCCTGGTCCGGGCGTCGCGCGGCTATCCGATGGCGTTGGAGCTGTTGACGCAGGATTGGCGATCCCACGGGCCGCGGTCGCTGGCGTTGTCCCTCGGTGCCATGACCCCCGACTTCGGCGCCGAGGGCGTGGCACGGCTCGATGCCTACAGCACGGTGGCAGAGCGGGTCCTGCTGACCCTGTCACACAACGCCCGGCAGGTGGTGACGCTTGGCGCGCTCCTGGGCGGGAGGCTGGGAGATCTGTCGCTCTTCGGTCTCGTCGATCTGAGCTTCGGGCAGACGGTGGAGGGCGTCTCGGAGCTGACCTCGAAGCGGATTCTCCGGAGCGTGGGGTCCACGCTCGAGTTCATCAACGAACTGGTTCGGGCCCACGTGTACCGCCAGATCCCTGGCGCCGTTCGTACCGCGCTCCACGCCGCCATCGCCGATCGGCTTCTCATGCTGGAGCAGGCCGAGCAGCTGGTGCCGGGCCTCGAGATCGCCTGGCACCTGATTCGATCTGGCCGGGTACGGGAGGCCACACCGCGGCTCTTTCGGGGGGCATCGGAGGCCAAGGCCCGGGGGGCCCCGGACGAGGCAGTGCTCGCCATGGAATCCGCGTTGCCGCAACTGGATCCGGCGTCGCGGACGCGGGGTCGGGTGGTACTGGCGGACCTGCACCAGGAATTGGGACGGTGGGTGGATTCACTGCAGGTGTTGGCGGAGGCGAGCCAGCTGCCGGATCACCTACGCCGCAGTCACCAGGTACTTGAGCTCAACGCCCGATGGAACCTTGGTCAACTCGATACACAAGCACAGCACGAGGCGATGATCCTCTTGCAGCAGATCATCCGCCTCGATGACGTTGCCGCAAGCAACGGCTTCCTACTCCTGGCTCGACTTGCGAAGGATACGGCCGATCGCGACTTAATGCGCCGTGTCCTGGCAGCCGCCCCGGCGCCGCTCCCAGCATACGGCGACCCTCTGACCGTTCTGGTAGGACGTGCACTGCTACACTTTCACCTTCGCGAAACAGCTGCAGCGACCGCGCTGGCGACGCAAGCCCACGAGGCCATATCGGCCAATGGTCGCGCAGATTCAGCCGCGGCCCGCCTGTTGATGGGTCTCGGCGTCCTTCGAGCGACCGACGGGCGCTACGAAGAGTCTCTTCGTCTCGCGGGGGCAGCGATCGCCATCGCACGGCGCCTCGACAACGACACACTTCTAGGACAGATCCACACCAACCTTGCCGGATCCCTGCTTCGCCTACGGAGGTACAATGAGGCCATCCAGGCAGCGACAGTTGCCGTTGTCCGCCTTCCTTCAGTTCGCGTCTCCGGGTTCTTGCTGAAGGGGCTTCAGATTCGAGCGCTTGCTTATGCGTTGCTCGGCAAATCCCACGAGGCTACAGAGTCGCTCGGCCTCGGAACTGATCTCCTTACTGCTGTGCCCGCCCGTTGGTATCACCAAGACTGGCTGCTCGGGCAAGCAGATATTTACTGGGCTATGAACCAACGGGCCAACGCCGAGCGGAGCGCCAGGAACGCAACCGAGGGAGACTTCGCCGAACCTGGAGACGTCGGCCTCATCGGACAACACGTTCGCTGGATGGCGAGGCTCGCGGTAAACGACGGCCAGCCCCTGCGAGCACAAGCCCGGCTGGCGCCCCTTATCGGACAAATCGCAAGCCTCGATGCACTCGACGCAGTCGAGGTTGCCGCTACATACGCCTGGCTCATGGAGGTAACGGGTGCCGCAACGCAGGCATCGAGCGACCTCCTTTGTGAGGCGTTAGCTCGTATCGACCCCGATGTGCGGCTTCACCTGAGTGACCTCGGCGTCCTCCGGCCCGCCGGATGGAGCAAGCACCGACTGTAAGATCCCTACGAACTCGTTCCTCGCGTCGCGCGTATCGCATCGAGGAAGTTTGACTGGGAGCGGAGCGCTGGTCTTGGGCGGGCCTTGGCCGTCGATCTTTCGGCTCTTGTGTGCTCAGCCAAGAAATCGCTGTCGGACACGAGCCGCCGTACCGTCACCGAACTAATCGTCGTGTCGACCAACTGCGGGTCGAATTGAAGGCCGCGATACTTCTGAAGCTCGGCGACGACCCTGTCGAAGGAGAGCGCCTTGCGATAGGGACGGTCAGTTGTCATCGCGTCGATGGTATCCGAGACCATGATGATTCTGGCACCCAACGGGATGGCCTCTCCAGAGAGGCCATCCGGGTAGCCTTTGCCGTCCCAGCGTTCATGATGCGAACGGACGTAGCCTTGTACTTTGTCGTGGAATCTGCTAAAGAGACCCACCAATTCCGCTCCGCGGACAGAGTGTGTCTTCATTATCTCCCATTCTTCCTGCGTTAGGCGGCCCTCCTTCTGAAGCAGTGGAGCAAAGACAGCATGGATCTTCCCAACATCATGTAACAGAGCTGCACTCTCGATGTCTTCGACCGCGTCTGCACCCAGTCCGAGATCGATTGCAATGGCGCGAGACAGCGCAGCCACCCGTCGCGAATGACCGGAAGTATACGGGTCACGTGCCTCTATCGACTTTACCATTGTCTCCAGCTGCTCCCGAAGGGCCTGCTCAAGCTTCTCGTAGGCCCGATCGAGTTCCACGTGGAGGTGTTGAAGCGTGTTGAATTTGCCGTAGATGTGACGAACTGCGACAATTGGGAGGAGAACGGCAACAAGAACCAGTCTCCCAAGACCGCTTTCTGCATCGAAGGTGAGGTACGCCCACGCAACCGCCAATGCGAAGACACTAGCTGCCAAATCATAGCCGAGCATGAACAACGTGTTCGTACGCCAGACTTGGCTGATCGGCTTCTGCGCGTTCAGAGCGACTGCGACGCTGACGGCAAGCGAGTTAAACAGGAAGTAGGCGAATGCAGCGGCCAGGAAAACAACCAGTTCTACGATTAGCTCGTTGAAGGGAGCGGAGCTTGGCGAAACAAGGAGGGAGGGTGGCACTCGCCCTCCAAGAGCCGTGTAGACGCCGAACGCAACGGCCACCCGCAACGGTCGCTCACTGACATTGAACGTAAATCGGAGCGGCTCAGTCCGGCGTACTACCTGCGTTACGGCTGCGCAGGAGGCGCTAATTAGGCAGCTCCAGAAGCCGCCGAATAGGAGCGGTGCGGAAAGGTCGACAACGAACGAGATGGAACCGGCGCCACCACCAACCTTTGGCTGCAGGCTAGATACCTCCAACAGAACGCCAATCACAAAGAAAAGGGTCACTGCCCAGACACCTGGGAACGGCAGCGCGGAATTCCAGAGGATGACGAACGCGGCCGCCGAGACGAGTGAGACCCCGGCGACATACAGATGAAGCGCTCGACGTGGAGACATTGTCACGACGCTGGGAGGGGGACCCCGGTTGAAGCGCGCTACCACTGCACGGATTCAGCGAAGAACAGTCCGGCCACGAACTGCACGACGCCGACAGCAATGGCCGCAAGCCAGCTGATCATGAGCGTCATCACCTCCCTTCGGGTAACTGCGGTCCCTCAGAAGAGATAGGCTCCGCTATGGCCTATTCGACGCTCCGCTCAGTTGTCCGCTCGACTCCGCTCCCCTCTACCGCGAGACCGGGGTCCCCTCCCTCTGATTCCTTTCCTCGCTAATGGTTCCGATCGCCTGCATCCCCAAGGCCAAGAAACCCGACCACCCTCACGCCGGCCGCCGGGCCTCCGCCCACCGATTCGTCGCGTCCAGCACCGCAAACACCGCCGCCCGCTCCGGATGCTGGCGCACCTCCGCCGTCCCCGTAAGCAGCACCGAGTCCCGCCCCCCGATCCCCTGCACCGCCACGAACACCACGCTCCGATCCACCGCGTCCAGCAGCTGCACGCTCTCCAGCGCCAGCCCCGCCTTCTCCACGAACCGCTCCACTACCTTGACCGCGGCCCGCGCCGCGCCCTCCACCCGGCTCCGCGGGGTGTCCGGAACCTCCTCCGCCGCCGTCTCCTGCTGCCCGGCGCACGAGAGCGTCACGGACACCGCCACCCGCTGCGGGCGCTGCGCGCTCTGGACCGCGACGTCCTCATACAGAATCGACCGCTGCAGCACCCGCTCCCGAACCGCCGCCTTCTCCAGGGTCTCGATCGGACGGACCTCGGCGGTCTGGGCGATGCTGATCTTCCGGTGATCGACCTTGAGCCCGAGATGGGCCAGCAACGCCGACTCGATGTTTCGCACCAGTTGCTTGGGCGAGAGCCCGGCCTGGGCCAGGACGTGGACCTCGGAGACCTCCCCCAGCGGCGTCGTCACCAGCCGCGCCGAGAGCACGCCCTCGAGCTGGGTAAGCAGATTCTCCGCCCGGCGTACGCCCCAGGGATCGGGAACCGCGTCGACCGGGGCCGGCCCGCTGGGCCGCGCCCCCGCATCGGGCTGTCGTGCTGGGTTGCTTCCGGTCACCTGTCGCTCCCGGTCCGGCCTAGACCACCGTGTTCCGCCCCGCCGCCTTGGCGCGGTACAGGGCACGATCCGCATTGACCAGCAGATCCCCGCTCGACGGCCGGTCGGGATCGTACTCCGCGATCCCGATGCTCACCGTCACCGTCCGGTCCGGATACCCCAACCGGCGGCCCACATTTTCGATTCCGGTTCGAAGCGCCTCGGCCACGCGCTCCGCTCCAATCTGATCGGTTCGGGTCAGAATTACCACGAACTCGTCCCCGCCGTACCGGGCGGCCAGGTCCGATGCCCGGACCGCGCCCCGGACCTCCTGCGCCACGGCCTTGAGCACCTCGTTCCCCGACTCGTGCCCGTACTGGTCGTTGATCTCCTTGAGCCGGTCCAGATCCAGGAACAGCACCGCAAACCGGTCGCCACTCCGCTTGCTCCGCTCCACCTCGTGGCTCAACCGGTCCCGGAGTACCCGGAAGGTGGCGAGCCCGGTGAGCATGTCGGTGGCCGCCGCCCGCTGGGCCTCCTCGGCCTTCCGCTCCTGATAGGGCGTGCACTGGCGGAGCGACGCCCGCCCCAGGGCCGCCGCCTCGGCGAAGTCCCGGCAGGAGGCGTACCCGCACGCCCGACAGTCCCAGGGACGCCCGTTAGGCCCGAGCCCGATCGCCTCCATCACCTGCTCCACCGCGGCCGCATCGGCCCGGGCCCGGCGGGGGCGGATGTCGAAGACCGCCCCCACGCTGGCCACGATCCCGGGCTCCACCACCGGCGCCCGGCTCCGCGGGGGCTCGGTACTCTGCACCACGGCCCGCCGCCAGTAGAGCTCCTCCCGCGGCCCCGACAGGGGGTGGTCCAGCACCCCCTCGAACGACAGGATGTCCACGAACCCGAGATCGAGCCGGTCCACCGTGATCGCCCGACTGATCGCCCGGAGGGCCGAGAGCCCGCGCACCTTCTGGAACCGCCGGCTCGACTGCCGGGCCTCCTCCAGGAGTTGGATCGGCAGCCCGCCAGCCACGCTCAAGTGCCGGCGCCGCTCCTGCGGCACCCGGGTAAAGACCAGAGGCTGGGCATGCAGGTTCACCCCCCGCGCCCGGAACAGCTCCTCCAGCTCCGCGAAGGTGATGCTGGCGTTCACTTCCGGCGCGCCCAGGCAGGGGGTGATCCCCGCGTACACGATCTTGACCGGCCCCGGATGGACCGACCGGAGGTAGCGGGCCTCGGCCACCGCAGGAGTCGCCACCGGGGCCAGGTACGGGACCAACTCCGGGTACTCGGAGCGGACCGTCTCCACCACCACCGGATCGGTGGACCGGAGCATGGTCCCCCAGGTCTCGGTCCGCCAGAGCTTGAGGTACTCCATCGCCACCAGCTCGTCGCCGATCACCCCGCGCGACACCACCCGGAAGCCGGCCGCATAACAGGCGTTCACCACCTGCTCCGGCGTGGCCGGGAAGAAGAACGCCGCGCACTCGGTACCCAGGATCAGAATCCCGGTACCCTCGGCGGCGATCGCCACGGCGTGCCCCACCTCCCCCGCCACCTGCACCGCTCCGTGCGGACACTCCGGCACGCAGAGCCCACACCGGATACAGGCCTCGTCCATGACCCGGACCCAGGAGGCATCCGGCGCCACGGCGATGGCATTGGTGGGGCAGACCCGGGCGCACGCCAAGCACGCGACGCACGCCTCGCCGTCGATCACGAAGTTCACGCTGGCAGCCGCCGTTCAGGGCCGGTGTGGAGCCCCGATACGTTTGCGATCGGGTCGCCCAAAGTCAAGCCGCTCCTGGTGCACCAGAGTTTGACACCACCCCGTCAGACGAGCTCGTACTCCTTGATCTTCCGATACAGCGTACGCTCGCCAATCCCAAGCTTTGAGGCCGCCTGACGCCGGTTGCCGCGCGACTCCTTGAGCGCCGCGGCGATTGTCGCCTTTTCAACGTCCGCCATAGTCATGCCAGGGCGGTAGAGAATCTCCGCCGGTGCAGGCTCTGGCACCACTTCGTGCAAAGGCGTGATCACCGACTCCGGAATCTCGATGACCTGAACCCGGGAACTGCGTTCGTCCAGCCGCCGGCGCAGCTCCTCGACCTGAAGCCGGAGGTCCATCAGGCTCCGGAGGATGAACTCCAGCTCCTGGGCGCCCGCCGGCCGACCCACCGGTCCGACCAGCACCGGCAACAGAGTGTGGGCTCCCTCCAACACATCGGGGGGGATATCCGACGCCCGGATCTCCGAGCCCGGCGCCAGCACCACCATCGATTCGATCAGATTCCGGAGCTGCCGCACGTTGCCCGGCCAGGGGGCTTCCACCAGCCTGGCCATGGCGTCGGTGGTGATGCCCCGGAACTCCCGGTCGTGCTCCCGGGAGAACTCCCGCACGAACCGGCGGACCAGCAGGGGGATGTCTTCCCGCCGCTCCCGGAGCGGGGCCAGCGTCAGGGTGAGGACGCTGAGCCGGTAGTAGAGGTCCTCGCGGAATTCGCCCCGGGCCACCGCCTCCTTGAGGTTCCGGTTGGTGGCCGAGATCACCCGGACGTCCACCTTGATGGGCTGCGTCCCCCCCAGGCGGTAGAACGACCGGCTCTCCAGCACCCGGAGGAGCTTGACCTGCACGCTGGGCGGGATCTCGCCGATCTCATCGAGGAAGATCGTCCCCTCGTCGGCCAGCTCGAACCGGCCCAGCCGCCGCTCGGCCGCACCGGTGAAGGCCCCCTTCTCGTGGCCGAAGAGCTCCGACTCCAGCAGCGTTTCCGGCAGTGCGGCGCAATTGACCGGCACGAACGGCTTGCCCCGCCGCGGCGAGAGGTCGTGGAGGGCCTTGGCCACCAATTCCTTGCCGGTGCCCGATTCGCCCTGGATCAGCACCGTGGTGGACACCGGCGCCATCTGCTCGATCTTGACCAGAACCTCGTGGATGGCGCTCGACTGGCCGATGATCCCGATCCGCTGCTGGAGCCGCCGCCGCTCCACCAGCCGCCGGACCATCGCCACCGCCTCGTCCACCGGGACCGGCTTGGTGGCCGTCTCGGTGGCGCCGAGGCGGAGGGCACGCTCGTGGCGGTTGGCGTCGGTGGGTTCGAGCAGGACCAGCGAATAGATCTCGAGGTCGCGGGCGTAAGCCAGCAGCTCCACCGCGGGCGGCTCGTGGACCGCGCCGGTCAGGACGACCAGATCGGGCCGCTCCCGCCGCACCGTGGCCCGGGCGTCGTCCACCGCGGACACCAGCGCGGTGGAGAAGCCCGCCGCCTCCAGCGCGGCGTTGAGCGGGACCGCGGTCTCCAGATCGGCCAGGGTGAGAACGACGTCGGCCATGCGCTAGTGCCCCGTCTGGACGCCGCGGACGAGATCCACGGCGTGCTCCACCACCGCCTCCAGCACCGCCAGCCCGTCGCGCACCCCGCCCGGACTGCCGGGGAGGTTGACGATCAGGCTCCGATGCCGAACCCCGGCCAGCCCCCGGGACAGCATTGCCCGGGGGAAGCCCGGAACCGCGGCGGCGCGGATGGCTTCGGCAATGCCCGGGGCCTCTTTCTCCAGCACCGCCCGGGTGGCCTCCGGCGTAAGGTCGCGCTCGGTGAGGCCGGTCCCTCCGGTGGTGAGGATCAGGTCCGCCTGTTCCTCGTCGGCCCACTCCAGCAGCACCCCCACGATGGCCCCGCTGTCGTCCGGAACCAGGGTCCGAGCGGCCACGTCGTACCCCCGCCGAGCGGCCCACTCCGCGATGGCGTCGCCCGAGGTATCGGCCCGCTCACCCCGGGCGCCAGCGTCGGACACCGTGAGGATCCCGACCCTAAGCCTTTCGGACACTGCCCCGCTCCCAGAACGGCCGTCGTACGACCTCGGCCGGGACCCGCTCGCCGCGGCACTCCACTTCGAAGCGGGTCCCGATCGCGGCCGAGGCAGCGGGGAGGAACGTGGTGCCGATGGAGTAGCCCAACGAGGGGCTTTGGCCCCCACTCCGCACCAGGTCGACCTGGTTGGCCCCGACCCAGACCGGGTACCCCGGCCGGGCAATCCCCCGCCCGTGAAGCCGGAAACCCACCAGCTTCCGGGTGAGCCCGCGCTCCTTCTGGGCCCGGAGCGCCTCGCGCCCGGTAAACGGCGACCCCTTGTCGAGCTTCACGATCCAGCCCAGGCCGGCCTCCAGCGGTGTCACCGTGTCGTCGATCTCCTGGCCATAGAGCGCGTACCCCATCTCGAGCCGGAGCGAGTCCCGGGCGCCCAGACCGATGGGCTCTGCCCCCGCCCCCAGCACCGCCTCCCAGAGCCTGACGGTGTCACGCCAGCGACAGTAGAGCTCGAAGCCGTCCTCGCCGGTGTAGCCGGTGCGGGAGATGAAGCAGTCCACGCCCCCGATCCGACCCGGCTGGTGCCGGTAGTACCCGATGTCCTGGAGGGAGAGGCTGGCAATCGCCTGGAGCGCCGCTTCGGCCTTGGGACCCTGGACTGCCAGCAGCCCGGTGTCGTCCGAGATGTCGCGGAGCCGGATGTTGGCCCCGCCCTTCTGGTCGACGATGAACTCCCAGGCCCGCGCCCGATTGGCCGCGTTCACCACCAGCATCAGGCGGTCGTCGAAGCGGTAGACCGTGCAGTCGTCGACGAAGGTTCCCTCTTTCGTGAGAATCGCCGAGTACTGGACCTGACCCGGAGCCAGCGCCGCCACGTCGTTGCAGGTGACCCGGTTGACGAAGGCGTTCCGGTCGGGGCCCGTGACCTCGAACTCGCCCATGTGCGAGACGTCGAATACCCCCACCGCCGTGCGGACGGCGCGATGCTCGGCCAGGATCCCGGCCGGGTACTGCACCGGCATCTCCCATCCCGCGAACGGCACCATCTTGGCCCCGAGCGCCCGGTGAGCGTCGGTCAGGGGGGTCTTCCTCAGGTCTCCGGTGTTGCTCATGCAGGCCTACCCCGTTGGGGTCACATCGGTTAGGTTCGGCCGACGCAGCGCGTCAAAATGGCAGGATGGAGTCTAGCACAGGCGCTGATCCCTCGCCACGGTCACCCCTCGACCCAGCCGCCCATGGAGCCCGTTTCTCGCACCGCCTTCTACTGCTGCGGTGTCCGGATGGTCGATGCCGAGCGGCCGGCTCCGGTCTGCGGGGACCATCTGGCCCGCCGGCTGATGGACCAGCGCGGGCTGGAGGTGTTCGCGCCGTTCCGCCGGTTCCGACGGCCGAACGGCAGCAACGTCACCCGTCACCGGATCATCGATGACCTGCTGCGCGAGGCGTTGCAGGACGACCCGGAGCGGCTGGTCGTCGTCGTGGGAGCCGGGTTCGATACCCGCGCCTACCGCCTGGGTGGGGGACGATGGGTGGAGCTGGACGAGCCCGCGGTGATGGCCCACAAGAACGCCCGTCTGCCGATCACCGAGTGCCCCCGGCCCCTCACTCGGGTTCCGATCGAGTTCGCCCGGCAATCCCTCGGCGAGGTGCTGACCGGCTACGCCGGAACCTCCAACGCCTTGGTGGTGATCGAGGGGGTGATCATGTACCTCGAGCCCACGGCGCTGGAGGCCACCCTGCGCTCGCTCCTCCGGCTCTTCCCCGGTCACCGGCTGGTCTGCGATCTGATGACCCGCCGGTTCTTCGTCCGCTACAGCCGGGCCATCCATCGGGAGATCGCGGGCCTCGGGGCGGCCTTCCAGGGCCTCCGCGACGACCCCACGGCGCCGTTCCTGGCGCTGGGCTACCGCCACCTGGGCTCGGAGTCGATCGTGCGCCGGGCGCGGGAGCTGGGAGCGATCCGGATGCCCCGATGGCTGCTGGCCACGGCGCTCCGGAGCCTGGCCGACGGCTACCGGATCCATCAGTTCGACGCGCCGACGTTAGGCGCCTAACGACCGAGAAAATGCGGCGGCCGTTTCTCTCGGGCCGCCCGCGTCGCTTCGCGGAAATCTGCCGAGTCGAGACAACGACGGACCTCGCGGGCCGAGACCTGGAGCGCGGCTTCGGCCGACTGGAACGAAGCGTCGATCGCCCGCTTGGCGGCGGCGACGCCTAACGGTGCTCTGGCCGCCAGTTCCCGGACCAGGGCGTCCGCCGTGCCGGCCAGCTCGGCCGCCGGCACCACCCGATTGGCCAGGCCCCAGGCCAGCGCCTCTGCCGCGCCGAACCGGCGGCCGGTGAAGATCAGCTCCTTGGCGCGGGCGGAGCCCACCAGCTCGGGCAGCCAGGCGCACCCGCCCAGGTCGGGAAAGATGCCGAACTCGATCTCGGGGAGCGCCAGCACCACGTCGTCGGATACCACCCGGAGGTCGCAGGCCAGCGCCAGCTGGAACCCCGCGCCGATCGCGGCCCCCTGCACCGCCGCCACGGTGGGAAAGGGGACCTCCCGGAGCCAGGAGAAGGCCTGCTGCACCAGCTCCACCTGCGGAAACGGCTCGGATCGCTCACCGGACGCCTGCCCGAGCAGCACGCCGAGATCGATCCCGGCCGAGAACACCGGGCCGTTCCCGGTCACCAGCAAGGCCCGGAGGTTGGGCCGGAGGAGCAGCTCGGCGCCGATCTGGCGGAGCATCTCCCACATCTCGGGCGTCTGGGCGTTCCGCTTCTCCGGCCGGTTCAGCGCCAGCCGCCCGACGGGGCCGTCGCGGACCAGCTCGACCAGGGCCGCCAAGAAGCTACCGGGCCCCGACCAGCCCGCGGACCGCGGCGATCATCTTCGCCGAGTCGAACCCCACGCCCTGGCGGAAGACCGTCTCGACGTTCTTGATGTCGGCGATCCGCTGATCCGGCGATCCCGTCACCAGCACCAAGTCGGCCACCTTCCCGACCTCGATCGAGCCGGTGCGGTCGTAGATCCCCAGGGCCCTGGCCCCGTTGGCCGATCCGATCCGGATGGCCTCGACCGGAGTGAACCCCGCCTCCACCAGCAACTCCAGGTTCCGCTGGTCGCCGTAGCCAAAAAGCGCCCCGCCGTTGCCGGTGGGGTCCACACCTGAGGTGAGCAGGCCACCCGCCCGGGCGAAGGCCAGCTCGTACTCCATCCCCTTCTTGAAGATCTCGAGCGGAATCCCGGCGTTGGGGCTCTCGGCGATCCGGGCCCGGGCGGTGAGGTACTCGTTCCGGGCGTCGGTGGACATCGCATCGAGCACCCGCTGCTCCAGCGGTGGCCGATTGGGCACGAACAGCTCGTAGACCACCAGCGTGGAGGTGAGCGCCACCTGCCGATCGATCATCGCCTTGAAGGTGGCCTGCACCTCCGGACTGTCGATCTTGAGCCCGGCGAAGCTGTTCATCAGGTTGGGGGAGCACTCGTCGGGCTTCCGGGTGGCGTCGTAGTCCGAGTTGGCGAACAGCCCGTGTTCCAGGGCATCGATCCCCATGGCCACGGCGTCGCGGTAGGGCACCGAGCAGAGGTGGCCGGTGAACTTGAGCCCGTGCCGGTGGGCCTCGTCGATCGCGGCCTTCATCGCGGCCCGGCTGATGGTGGTGTAGAACTTGAGCCAGGACACTCCCTCCTGGGCCCAGTAGGCCACCACCCGGCGGGCCTCCTCCTCGTTGGAGACTCCGAGCATCGCGCTGCCTGGCCCGCCACCCGGCCCCGTGATGTAGGGACCGGTAATGAACATGTCGGGGCCGGCCACAGCCCACTGGTCGATCGAGCGCTTGAGGTTGAGCTCGGCGTAGGGGTTGTTGGCCCCGGTGGTACGGATGGTAGTCACCCCGCTGGCGAGGTAGAGCAGGGGCGCGGTGAAGCTGGACTGGACCACCCGGCCGGCGGTGGTGTAGTAGCTGTGGTTGTGCAGCCCGATCAGCCCCGGAAAGACCGACTTCCCCGCGCCGTCGATCACCTGCGCGCCCGCGGGGACGGCCACCGATGCGCTCGGCCCCACGGCCGCGATCCTGCCATCCCGGATCACCACCGTCTGATCGGGCCGGGCCGGGGCGCCGGTGCCGTCGATCACCCGCACCCCGCGGATGGCCACCACGGGGGCGTCGACGCTCACGAACTGCCGGGCGCCCGGGCCCAGCGTGGGTCGCTGGGCCGAGAGCGGAAGGGCGCCGGCGGCAAGGCCGGCGCCGGCGAGCAGGAGGACGGCGGGAACGGATGCAGCACGCATGAATCGGGACCCCTCAAGTGGGCGAAAGCCGGGTGTCGTGTGTTCGACCCGGGTTTCGATTATACTCTGTCCCTGTCATGGTTACGAGAGTCGCGGAGGAGCGGACCGAGTCCGCAGACGCGGCCCCGGCGGTGGAGCTGGCCACCTCGCGGAGCATGCGGGTGGCGCTGCTGGCTGCCGGGCACACGTGCGTGGCCCTCGGCGTGATCGGGGCGTTCCTGCCCCTCATGCCCACCACCATCTTCCTGATTCTGGCCGCGTCCTGCTACGCCCGCGCGTCCACCCGTTTCTATAATCGCCTGCTCGCCCATCGGGTGGCCGGTCCCGTGATCCGCGACTGGCGGCTCCACCGGGCCATGTCGGTGCGGGCCAAGGCGTGGGCGATCACCGCCATCGTGGTAGCGTTTGGCTGGACCTTCTTCGTGGTCCGGGACGGCTGGGTCCGGGCGGTCCACGTCACCACTGCCCTGGTCCTGATCGGCGTGATTCTTGGGATCCGGACCCGGCGGCCGGCGTAGGCGCGGGCTGGTCAGACCTCCAAGACAGCCGAGTAGACCCTCCCCCACGGGTCGGTAGCTTCGACCCGCACCGCCCGCACGTTGGCGGGAACAGGCGCGTAGAACAGGTGGGCCGTGGGCACCGGATCCACCCACGACCGTCGGGCCGGAAGGTCCGGGCCGGCGTAGAGCCGCGCTGCAAGGGGGTCGAGCCCGGTACGCCGTGCCATCTCGCCCCGGCGGTCGCCGCCTTCGTACCACACCACCCGCCATCCCGGCTCCCAGGCCCAGACATTCGCCACGATTTCCTCGGCCGCGCCCGGATCGGCGCCCCGGGAATAGACCCGGAGCTGGTGATCGGCCGGGCGACCCGTGGCCTGGTAGCGCCAGCGGATCTCCGACCCGTTCACCTCGTAGACGCCGTACCCGCTCGGGGTGCCGTCGTAGCAGATGTCGCCGGTCCACCACGCCCCGCAGACGGTGCCGTGATTCCGCTCGATCGCGCCGCCCTCCTGGATGTGATCGCTCTCGTGGATGTGCCCGCTCAGGATCCGGGCCCGGTAGGGCTCCAGCAGGCGGTACACGGCCTCCCGGTTGGTCACCACGTTGGCCACCTGCGGCGCCGTCGCTCCCCGGCGACGCCACAGGGTGGAGAAGAACGGGATGTGGGCGAACACCACCACCGGCCGGCCCGGTTCCACCCGGGCCAGGTCGGCGGCCAGCCAGCGGAGCTGGTCGTCGTCCACGTAGCCCAGGTACCCGCCACCGTAGTAGAGGACGTCGTCCAGCACCACGTAGTGGACTTCACCCCGGTCGAATGACCAGTAGCGGGGCCCGAATCGACGCTCGAAGGTGACGGTGGACGCGGCGTCGCTCCGGCCGTCGAGGTCGAGATCGTGATTCCCCACCACCTGCACGAACGGCACGCCGAGCGAGGCGACCGCGCGTTCGTAGGGATCATAGAGCGCGAGGTCGTCCCACATGATGTCGCCGTCGGCCACGCCGAAGCAGGGCCGCCCCTCGAGGGTCCGGAGGGTGCGCTGGAGGTCGGGGACGGTCTCCCGCTGGAAGCGGTCCATGTCAGGGGAGTCCTGGGTCTGGACGTCGGCCAGGAGGAGGAAGGCGTGCCGGCTGTCGCCGCCCTCGACGGGCTTCAGCCCGAAACTCACGCTCATCTCGCCCCGCGCGTCGGGCCGGAGCGGGGCGAAGCAGCGGGCGGTGCCGGTCGGGTTGGTGGGAAGCTCGAATCCCGAGGGCACGCTCACGCTCACATGACCGCGCGACCGGTCGGTAACCAGCTCGAACCGGCCGTCGCGGCCGGTCGCCACCACGTTGAGGCCGTCGGAGACGCTCACCCCGGCCAGCCCGCGGCCTGCGGAGTGCACCAGCCCTCGCACCCGGACCGGAGGCGCGGGGGCGATCGACTGGCCCGGCACCCGCCGCCGGAGTGGCCGGAGCGGGTCGGCAGCGAGCATCGGGGGAAGCGCCGCCAGCGATGCGGCGCGGAGGAACTGGCGGCGGGAGACGCGAGTCGGGGGGCGCATCGAACCGCTCCGAACGTGTTGGAGACCGGGTTCTGGCATCCGAAAGACTAGCGACGCGAACTGGCCGTGGCAGGGGGCGACCGGAACTGGTATCGGGGCGTGACGGACCGAAACCGGGCCCCCTGGCCGGAGCCCGGCTTGGCGCTAGGGTACCTTGAAGGCGACGCCCCCAGCCACCGCCACCGGCGCCAGGCGGTTCGTGTTGGTGCCGTCGCCCAATTGCCCCGTGTGGTTCGCCCCCCAACAGAACGCCGCGCCCGCGCTGTTCAGGCCGCAGGTGTGCCCGCCGCTCGAGCCGATGGCGAAGAACAGGTTGGGCCCGCTGACCGGGGTCGGCACCTGCCGCCGGGTCTGGGTGCCATCGCCCAATTGGCCCTGGTCGTTGAACCCCCAGCACCAGGCGAACCCGGCGGCCGTTCGCGCGCAGGACTGGGCGGCCCCCAGGTCCAGCGACGCGAAGCTATGCCCACCGGCCACCGGGGTCGGAACCAACCGGTCGGTGGTGGTGCCATCTCCAAGCTGACCGACTTCGTTCGCCCCCCAACACCAGGCCGCCCCGGCCGCCGTCAGGCCGCAGGCGTGCGCGCCCCCCGCGGCAATCGAGGTCAGGGGCGGTGCCCCCGTAACCAGCCCCGGCGTGGATCGTGGGGAGGTGCTGCCGTTGCCGAGCTGGCCGCGATTGTTCGCCCCCCAACAATAGAGCGAACCGGCCGCAGTGATCCCGCAGGTGAATGCGAACTGACTGGCGAAACCGGTCGCGATGGACTGGAAGGCGATCCCGCCCACCACTTGCACCGGCACGCTGCTGTTCCCGAGGGTGCCCGTTCCCAGCTCCCCGTTGAAGTTCACCCCCCAGCACCAGGCGGCCCCGGCGGATGTCACTCCACAGCTATGGGACGTGCCCGCGCTGATGGCGGCGAAGGTCAGGCCCCCGCTCACCGGGGTCGGCACGGCGCGCATGGTGGTGGTCCCGTCGCCGAGCTCCCCGTAGAAATTGAAGCCCCAACAGTAGGCGGCGCCGGCCGGGGTCAGCGCACAGGTCGAGCTGGTGTGTGACGAGATCGCCGTGAAAACGTGCCCACCATCGACCAGGCCCGGGGTGGACCGGTTGGTGGTGGTGCCGTCGCCCAGCCGTCCGTCGACGTTGGCCCCCCAGCAGTACGCGGCGCCCGCCGGCGTCAGGCCGCAGGTATGAGCATCCCCGACCGCCAGGGTGGGGCCGAAGCCCGAGAGCGGGATCACGTTCAGGCCGGTCTGGCCGCTGACCGAGCCCAGCGTGGCGGTAACCGTGGCGGCTCCGGCGGCCACCCCCGTGACCACGCCGGCGGTCGACACCGTCGCAATGCCGGTTGGCGCGACCGACCACACTGGCGTTGGGGGACAGGCCATGGCACTGCCCAGGTCGTCAAGGCAGGTCGCCGTCATGGCGACCGATGCACCGACCATCAGGGTCGGATTGGCGGGGGTGACGACAATGGTGGTCAGCACCGGCGGAACCGGCAGGACGCCGTAGAGGCTGAAACTCGTTGTGGCACCCGTGACCGTCCGGTTGGTGACGCTGACGCTGCTCCCCGCGACCGGGGTCCAGCTGGTCCCACCATAGCGATGGAGCCGGAGCCGGCTCGGGTCCGTTCCGGCCGGCGGTGCCCCGGCGTCGTAGCGGATGCTGACGGTGACCGGCTGGGCAAACTGGGTCCCGGAGGGCCCGAGGTCGTAGATCGTGCCGGGGACGAGATCCGGACCAAGCGGAGGGGTGTTCACCGTCTGGATCGAGATCGGGGTGGTCGCGCTGAGCGCGCCGGCCGGGACCGTGAGCGAGATATTGCCGCCGTAGGCGCTGAGGTTGCCGCCGGCGGGACCCAGCATGCCCCCCGGCTGGACGGTAATCGTGGCCGAGCCGGAACGCCCTTCGCTGGTGGCCGTGACCTGGGCGGTGCCGGCGTCCAGGCCGGTCACCAGACCGGCGCTGCTGACCGAGGCGGTTGTCCCCGCGCTGGTGGTCCAGGACACGGTTCTGCCGCTCAGGGTGTTTCCCGCGGCGTCCTTGAGCGTTGCGACGAGCTGGGCGGTCTGCTGAGGGACGAGGGACGCGGTCGCCGGCTCGATCGTCACCGAGGCGACCGGGGGCGGCGGCGGGGGATGTGGACCCGGACCGGTGCCGCCGCCACAGGCGGCAAGCCCGGCGCTCGCGAGACCAACCAGGATCAGACCGCCGCGCATGGCGACCCTCGTGGAACAAGAGAATCAGGGAGTTTATGGCACCCGAGGAGTTTGCGACGGCTAACGTACCGGGCAGTTCGGAACCGGTCAACTGGCCGGCAGCGGACGCCTCCGAGACCGACGTCGAGTCCGCGGGCGGGGGGCTTGGTCGGGCCTCACCAGGAACGGTATCCTCGCGGTACCTTCACCCCCGAATGGACGGCGGGGGAGCCGATCGGCTCCCCCGCCACAGGCTACCGACCCCGATCCCCTCGCCCGCCCCCCTTGGGCCGGTTCTTCTCCCGGAGCGCCGCCTGAGCCGCAGCTTTCCGGATCATCTTCTCAGGGCTCACCGGGTTCGCCCCCGGCCGGGGCTCGCCCATCTTGAGCACGATCTGGCCCTGGTCGTCCCGGGCGATCGTGATCGGCCGGCCGCCCCGGATCTCGTAGGCCCCGAGCGACTCCTGCGCCACGGTGGCGCCGGGCTTGATCCGGTCGATCAGGGCTTCCCGGCTCGGGAACCCCTCCAGCGACAGAAACTGGACCCCGCTCACCCCCTGGAGCCGAAGCAGCGCGGCGTACCGGGCCCCGGCCAGGTTGCGGATAGACCGAAGTTCGGTGCCCTTGGCTACCTGACGGGCCCATCGGACGGCTTCCTGCTCCTGGGCGGACAGCGCCGGGCCGGCGGCCGCCTGGCCGGCGGCCTGGCTCCGGCCCTGCCGGCTCTGCCGGAGCAGCTTGAGGTACTCTGGTTCGTTGGACACGGCTCTACCCTCACCCCTCGATCCGACAGCAGCGAGGTGATAGGATAGAGCCGCCCGGAGAGGTTGGGAAGGGGATCGCCGCCTTGCCGGAGCCCCTATTCGGGCGGCTCCTGGCGCAGGGCCAGGCGCATCGCGGTGGCGAAGGACCGCTGCGCCGTCCGGATGGCGGCGTCGGCCGCCAGCCGGTCGCCTGCCGGGTCGGCCGGGGTCCCCGGAGGATCGGTCGGGGCAGACTCCGTCACGACCTCGGCCAGCAATTCCCTGAGCCGGCGGATCTGCTCGGCGCTCGAGTGGAGAGCCTCCACCGGCCGGCCGCGAAACCCCGTGGGACGCACCATCGTAGGAAGCGGACGTTTCAGGTCCGGTCTTCAGTATCGGCAGGCGCGGCGGGGACGTGAGCGGCGGGGCGCCCAGCCCCACCGTAGCCCTGGCTGCTGCCCGTCTCCAACCCTCTTCCCGGGTCCGGCAATGCTCACGATCACCCAACTCTCCAAGACCTATCCCAACGGCGTCCGGGCGCTCCACGGCGTGTCGCTCACCATCGGCAAGGGAATGTTCGGACTGCTGGGCCCGAACGGGGCGGGCAAGTCCACCCTGATGCGGACCATCGCGACGCTTCAGCCGCCCGACAGCGGCACCATCCGCCTGGGCGAGATCGACGTCCTGCGTCAGCCGGACCTGGTCCGGCAGCGCCTGGGCTACCTGCCGCAGGAGTTCGGCCTCTACCCCAACCTCTCGGCCGAGCACACCCTCGATCACTTCGCCACCATGAAAGGGGTGACCAATACCGCCGAGCGGCGCGCCCTGGTGGCGCACCTCCTGGCCCAGACCAACCTCCACGAGGTCCGGAAGAAGCACGTCGGGACCTTCTCGGGCGGGATGAAGCAGCGGCTCGGGATCGCGATCGCGCTGGCGGGGAGCCCGGAGCTGCTGATCGTGGACGAGCCCACGGCCGGCCTGGACCCGACCGAGCGGCACCGGTTCCTCAACCTGCTGAGCGAGATCGGCCGCGACATCGTGGTGATCCTGTCGACCCACATCGTCGAGGACGTACGGGAGTTGTGCAACGCGATGGCGATCATCAACCGCGGCCAAGTCGTGGCCTCGGGCGCGCCCGAGGCGATCGTGGCCGAGCTGGCCGGGCGGCTCTGGAAGAAGCGGGCCCGGCGGGACGAGCTCTCCCGGCTCCAGGCCACGCATGACGTGATCCTGGTCCGTCTCCTGGCCGGCGAGCCGGTGGTGCACGTGGTGAGCGACGGCCCTCCGGGCGACGGCTTCGAGCCGATGGAGGCCGACCTGGAGGACGTCTACTTCCACCGGCTCCGCTCCGCCGGCGCCCGGGAGGCCGCGTGAGCCTCCTCGGGTCGGTCTACCGGTTCGAGCTCCGCTACCACCTCCGGCGGCCGGTCACGCTCCTCTACGCCGCCGTCTTCTTCGGGCTGGCGTTCACCTTCGCGGCGTCGGACGTGGTGCAGGTGGTGGGGGCCGGCGCGCTGGTAAAGCGCAATGCGCCGTTCATCGTGGCGCTGATCATGACGGTGCTGGTGCTGGTGGGCGCGGTGATGCTGACCGCCGTGGTCGGCACCGCGGTGCTCCGCGACTACCAGTACGGCGCCCACGAGCTGCTCTTCACCACCCGGCTCAGCAAGGGCGCCTACCTGGGCGGACGGTTCCTCGGCGCCTTCACGGTGATGGTCCTGCTCCACCTGGCCATCCCCCTGGGTCTGGTGATGGGCTCGGCGATGCCGTGGGTGGATCGGGAGCAGGTGCTGGCGTTCTCGGCCGGGACCTACCTCCGGCCCTTCCTGCTGCTGGTGGTCCCCGGCGTGCTGCTGGTGAGCGCGATCTTCTTCGCGGTGGGGGCGCTCACCCGGAGCCTGTTCTGGGTCTATACCCAGGGGATCTTCCTGCTGGTGGGCGTGAGCCTGGCCAACACCCTCACCGCCGACCTGGCCAACCGGACCCTGGCGGCCCTGCTCGACCCAATGGGGATGCAGGCTCTGGAAGAGCTGGCCCGCTACTGGAGCGCGGCGGAACGGAACTCCCTCCCGGTGCCGATGACCGGGATCCTCCTCGCCAACCGGGTCCTCTGGCTCGGCGTGGCCGGTCTGCTCTTTGCCCTCACCTACGCGGCGTTTCGGTTCCGGAGCGCGCCGCCCACCCTGGCGCGGCGGCGCCGGGAGCGGACCGCCGCCGACCTGGACCAGGCCCCGGCTCCAGCACGGG
>CAZFSA010000033.1:0-35870 GCA_964521535.1 uncultured Gemmatimonas sp. | reverse complement strand
GCCAGGTTGTCAGCCCGGGCCGCTGCGGCGGGTTCGGCGGCCGCCTCCTGTGGCCGCCCCTCCGAGCGCGGAGCGGCGGAAGGGGCCGGACCGGGGGTGGCGGTTGCCGGCCGAGCCGCGATTGCGACGGCGCCAGTCTCGGGCTTCCGGGCCTCCGTCCGGGACTCGGTCTCGGGCTGCCTCTCGCGCCGTTCGTCAGGGGCAGCCCCCTCGAGCGAGGCGGCGGGCCCGGACGAAGACGGAAGCTCCATTGGCGGACGGGGAAACGAACTGCCCGCGAAGTATCCGGCGCTGGCGGCCAGGACCAGGGACGCCGCCCACGCGAGAACCTGGCCCCACGGCAACGGAGGTCTCGGCCGTCGCCGGACGGGGGTGGCCCGGGGTGCAGATCCCGGCTCAGCAGCAGCAACGGGCTCGGTGTCGAGCACCTGCACCAGGGCCAGCGCCTCGGCGCGGAAGTCCCGCGCCTGCTCCAGCTCCTGCCGACAGGTGGGGCACTGCTCCAGGTGGGCCTGAATCCGTGCCGCCTCGGCGGCCGGCACCTCGCCGTCGAGCAGGGCGTGAAGCAGGCCCTGATCAGGATGCGACATCTCGCTTCTCCTCCCGGGCCCGGTAGGCCTCCACCAGCCGCCGCCTGGCGCGGGCGAGCGTGGTTCCGATGGAGCCCCGGGCCAGGCCCAGCGTCTCCGCGATCTCGTCGTAGCCCAGCCCCTCGGCGCTGAGCAGCAGCGCCTCACGGTCGCGCTCCGAGAGCGTCTCGAGCACCTCCCGCACCTGGCGAATCCGCTCCTCGCGGAGCAGGGCCTCGTCCGGGGCGGGGGCGGTCGCGGGTTGCTCGGCCCGGTACAGCTCCAGCCGTCGGCCCCGGCGAACTGCCCGCCGTCCATCCTCCCGCACCAGATTGAGCGCCACCGCAAACAGCCAGGGCCGGGGGTTTCGGGGCGGCGCCGCCACTGCCCGGGCGAACACCTCCTGGGCCAGCTCCTCGGCGCGATCCCGGTCCCCGGTCCGGCGGTGGAGCATCCGGACCAGCGACTGGTGGTACTGGGCGTAGAGCTCCGCGATGAAGCTGCTCATGGTCCCGCTGGAGATGCCCGGGCTCTCGGGCGGTGCACACCCGGCCCGAGTGCCGGGCCGGCCAACGGAAGATACCCCGAAACGCCACGAGGCCGGGCTGGGCCCGGCCTCGCGCGCGACGGAGTCTGCTCCGCTCAGGGCTGGAAGCGAACCTTGGTGGGAAGCACCCGGTTGGTGGTGGTGCCGTCGCCGAGGGCACCGAACGAGTTGTCGCCCCAGCAGTAGATGATGTTGCCGGTGGTGACCCCGCAGGTCTGGGCCTCGCCGGCCGAGATGCTGCGGAAGGTGAGGCCCCCGCCGACCGCCGCCGGCGCGCTCCGGTTGGTGAGCGAGCCGTCGCCGACCTGGCCATGGTTGTTCTTGCCCCAGCAGTAGGCGGCGCCGGCCGCGGTGAGACCGCAGCTATGGCTGGTCCCCGCGGAGATCGACGCGAACTGGAGACCGCCACTCACGGCCACGGGGACGTTGCTGGTGGTGGTGTTCCCGTTGCCCAGCTGGCCGGAGGTATTGTCGCCCCAGCAGAGGGCTGCGCCGGTGGAGGTGATGGCGCAGGTATGGTAGCCGCCGCCGGCGATCGCGGTGAAAGAGGCTCCGCTGGCGACTGCCACCGGGCTTGGTGCCCGGACGTTGCTCCCATCGCCCAGTTGCCCGAAGACGTTGTTGCCCCAGCAGTGCGCGGTGCCGATAGCCGACACCGAGCAGCCATGAACGCCACCCGCCGCGATCGACACTGAGCCCAGCCCGAAGACCGGATTGTTGACGTACTGCGGGAAATCGATGGTGGAACTATCCGTGGTAATCACGGGGCCGCCTACCACGCCCACCTCGCCCTCATGATTCGAACCCCAGCATACGGGCCGCGTCGAGAAGCCGATCCCGCAGTTGTGCGCCCGG
Source organism: uncultured Gemmatimonas sp. (assembly GCA_964521535.1). Taxonomy (GTDB): domain Bacteria; phylum Gemmatimonadota; class Gemmatimonadetes; order Gemmatimonadales; family GWC2-71-9; genus SHZU01. The sequence continues at coordinate 33,899 of CAZFSA010000033.1, read as the reverse complement.
CCGCTGGTGATCGTTGTGAACGTATAGGTGGTCCGCACCTGCTGCGGAGTGGCGAATCGCTCGGTGGTATGGCTTTCCTGCCCGATCCGGCCGTCCACGTTGCTCCCCCAACAGAACGCCTCGCCGGTGAGGACCACTGCGCAGGTGTGACCCATCCCTGTGCTCACCGCACGGAACGTCCAGTTCCCGACCGTGGCCACCGGCATCGGGCTGGCGAAGATCGGACCGCTGCCCTGCGGCAGCTGCCCGATGCCAAGCTCCGCGTCGCCGTTGAAGCCCCAGCAGTAGAGTTCACCGCCCACGGCCAGGCCGCAGGTATGCCGTCCGCCCGTGGCGACGGTCAGGTAGCTGATGAGTGCGGCGCCCTCGATCTGGCGGCTTACCGTGCCGGCCCGCACGGTCAGGGTCTGAGGCCCGCCAGCGTTGCCCAGGGTCCAGCGGACGGCGGTGCGCCCGTTGGCGTTGGTGATGGTGCCGCTCGGACTGACCGACGCCGAGGGGGCGCTCGCGGTCCAGGTGACCGACACGCCGCCCACGCCGTTGCCATACTGGTCCACCAGCCGGACCACGATCGAATCGGGCAGGGTGGCACCGGGGTTGGCCGTCTGGTCGTTACCGGAGAGGATCAGAAACTGCACCGGACTGTCCGGGGTGCCGGTGGCGCTGAAGGTGATGGGGGGCAGGGCGCCGCTCCCGGCCACCACGGTCTGGTTGCCGGCGATGGTGCCGAGGGTCCAGCGGACCTTGGCCAGGCCAGCCGCGTCGGACACGACCACGGCGGCGCTCAGGGTCCCGGCGCCACTGATAACGGTGAAGTTCACCGGCACGCCGGCCTTCGGATTGTCGAACGCGTCGGTGACCCGGACGCTCAGGTCCTCGCCCAGGGGGTGCCCGACCTTGCCGGTCTGGGTGTCGCCACCCACCAGGACCAGTCGGCTGGCAGGGGCGGAGACCGCGTTGGCGGTGAAGGACACGGGGCTCAGGCCCTCGAGGGTCGCGGAGACCGTCTGCACCCCGATGGCGCTTCCGAGCCGGAGCGTGGTCTGGGCGTATCCCTGGGCATCGGTGGTGTCGGACCGGGGAGAAACCAAGCCGTTGCCGCTGGTCGCCTGCCAGGAGATGACGGCCCCTTCGATCGGGTCGCCGCGCTGGTCCTCCACCCGGACCACGAGCGGCAGGGGGAGGAGCCCGCCAATGGGGCCGGTCTGACCATTGCCCGAAACCACGGTGAGGGTCGCGATCCGCGGCCCGACCGCGCCGCTCTGGTCTTCGCAGCCCGCCAGGAAGGCGGCGCCGAGCAAGGGGACCAGGGCCAGGCAGCCCCGGGCTGAACGCCACTGCATATGCGTCCTCCAAGTGTCGGACATCAGCGTACTCCGTTGGGCCTCAGGCGCCGGACGATTTCCACATTGGTGCCGGCGGTACAAGCGTCATGGTAATATGGGACAACAATTTATGTCAGCCGATCTCGAAGTCAGCCGGCCTGATTTTCGGCCACCTCAGGACCGCAATTCCCCGCCGAAGGCCGTACAGGAATCGGTCGGTCGCAGCGGGATCGGGCAAGATCCAGGCCCATCGTGGCAGCCGGGACGGGGCTCCACCGAGGTCGCCCGGACGTGGCCAAGTCGGCGGGCGCCAAGGGCTTGACCAGGGCGGACGGAGGGACGTAAGATTTGCCCCTCGACCACGTGGTGGTTGTAGCTCAATCGGTTAGAGCGCCGGACTGTGGCTCCGGAGGTTGCGGGTTCGATTCCCGTCAGCCACCCTCGGGAGGGGCGGGAGCATCGAGGAGAGGTCGTGGCGGGGTCCGGCGCCGCCGGGGCTCGCGTTAGGTCCGTAGCTCAACTGGTAGAGCACCGGTCTCCAAAACCGGGGGTTGGGGGTTCGATTCCCTCCGGGCCTGTGGGAGACGACGTGGACAGGGTCGGGGCGCTATCGTCTAGAGGCCTAGGACACAGCCCTCTCAAGGCTGGAACACGGGTTCGAATCCCGTTAGCGCTATCGATGGCCGGATGAGGGACGAGGGCTCTCGTCCCTCATCGTTTGACAGGCCCCATCGTCTAACGGTCAGGACACCACTCTTTCAAGGTGGGAATACGGGTTCGATTCCCGTTGGGGTCATGGGAAGGGTGGGGCGGGGAATCAGACATTGGCGCCGCTAGCTCAATGGTAGAGCAGCTGACTCTTAATCAGTAGGTTCGGGGTTCAAGTCCCTGGCGGCGCACTTGGCAGGCATCGAAGCGGCTCCTCGCGGGCCGCTTTGCCGTTTTCGGGGCAAGATCGGTCGGGTGGTGGGGTCGGGCCGCGCAGGAGAAGTACCAGCGAGCTGGTGCCCCTGGGGGGCAACCCCGGTCGCGGTCCGCCGCCGTTAGGCAACCGTCGTGGTCGGGTCCCTGATTATGTTTCCCGGCCCGACCCGTAGGGGGCCGGGCGCGGGTCGGGCATGCGGATTGCACGCCCCGATCCGGTTCCGGGACCCCCAACGGGCGGATTCATGGCGATTCTCGTCACTGGTGGCGCGGGCTACATCGGCAGTCACACCTGTCTCGAACTGCTCCGGGCTGGCCGGGAGCTGGTCGTGGTGGACAACCTGGTCAACAGTCACGAGGAAGCGGTCCGCCGGGTCGAACGGCTGGCCGGGAAACGCCTTCTATTCCACCGCGTGGATCTCCGTGACCGCGAAGGGCTCGACCGCGCCTTCCGCAGCGCTCCGATCGAATCGGTGATCCACTTCGCCGGGCTCAAGGCCGTGGGCGAGTCGGTGGGGCAGCCGCTCCGCTACTACGACAACAACATCGGCGGCACCATCGTCCTGCTCGAGACGATGCGGGCGCACGGCGTCAGCCGCCTGGTGTTCAGCTCCTCGGCCACGGTGTACGGGGATCCGAAAGCCGTGCCGGTGACCGAATCGTTCCCGCTCTCGGCCACCAACCCCTATGGCCGCTCCAAGCTCTTCATCGAGGACATGCTGCGCGATCTCTTCCGGGCGGAGCCCGGGTGGCGGATCGCGCTGCTCCGGTACTTCAACCCCACCGGCGCCGACCCGAGCGGCGACATCGGCGAGGATCCCAACGGTCTCCCCAACAACCTGGTCCCGTACATCGCCCAGGTGGCGGTGGGCCGCCTGCCGCAGGTCTCGGTGTACGGCGGTGACTATCCGACTCGCGACGGTACCGGGGTTCGCGACTATATCCACGTCACCGACCTGGCCATCGGCCATCTCCGGGCGCTGGAGAAGCTGGAGGAAGGGCCCGGGGTCCTGACCTACAACCTGGGCACCGGCCGAGGGTACTCGGTGCTGGAAATGCTGCATGCCTTCGAGCGGGCGGCGGGCCGACCGATTCCCCACGTCATCGTCGCTCGCCGGCCCGGCGATGCGGCGGAGTGTTGGGCGGACGTGGGACTTGCCGCCCGGGAACTCGGCTGGCGGGCCGAGCGGGGGCTGGACGAGATGTGTCAGGACGTCTGGCGCTGGCAGTCGCAGAATCCCGCCGGCTACGCCTGAGGGCTGCCGCTCAGGGGGCCTGCTCCTCCACCAGGGCTTCGACTTCGCTCTCCAGATCGGCCACCCGGGCGAAGAAGGCCTCGGGGGGCTCCGCGGGAATCAAGCGGGCGCTCAACGGGCGGAGTGACCAGGCGTGGGCGGCGGTCCCCTCCTCGTCGGCCTCGCCAGTTCCATTCACCAGCAGCCCGATCCCGAAGCCGGCGGCGACCACCACCGCCGCCGTGGTCCAGCGCCTTGCCACCGACCATTCCGCCACCAGCGCCAGGTGCCCCGCGATCAGGAGCGCGGCCAGTCCGAGCTGAACCGCTCCCTCGCCGATGGCCACCGCGTCGGTGGCTGGCCAGAGAAACCCGATCCAGCCGGCCCCGGCCGTTGCCGCGGTCGACCCCAGGAAGATGGCCGCAGCCCAGCCGAGATGAGCGAGAAACCGGGCCCTGTGGGCCACGACCCGGCTCGCGACCGACCATCCACCGGCCCAGAGGCACCCGACCAGCAGGGTAGCCAGCGCCGGCGTAGCCAGGTCCGGGACCGTGACCGGGCGTGCGGTCTCGATCCAGGCACCGGCACTCTGGATCGCGAGGGCCCCGGCAGTGAGCCCCACCGAGAGACCCGACCGGCGAAGCAGGGCGGTGACGCCGAGGGTGGGGCCCAGGTCCGGCCGGGCCGGCGGCACTGGCCCTGCCGGGTCGATGAACCGGAGCAGGGTGTGTCCGATTCGAAGCTCGAGCCCGGGCTGCACCGCACCACCAGGAAGGCGGCCACCGTGCCTCGGGGCCCAGGTACCGTTGGCCGAGCCCAGATCCTGGAATCGAAGCTGCCCGTCCGGGTCGGCAAGAACCTCCAGGTGCCGGGGATCGACCCAGGGATCGTCCAGGATCAGGTCATTATCGTACGCCCGCCCGATCGAGAACCGGGTGCCGCTGAGACGAACCCGGTGCTGCACCCGGCCCCGCTGGTCCAGGACTTCCAGAATCATCGGGCCCACCGGATCCGGCTCAGGTACTCCCGGGCGATCCGCTCGGCGTTGGCGAACGAGACCCCCGAGAGCGTCAGCGTAGTGACGAGTCCGACGTCCCGGCTTCCCAGGACGGCGGCCCGCAGGGTCGCGTCCACCAGGCCCGGGAAGTCGACGTAGCCGCGGAGGCAGAGCACCGTTCGCATGACCATCCGCTCGTGTCGGACGTTGCCGGCCCGGCAGCGGGGTTTGGTGATCTCCCCCTCGTCGGTCGCCGGAAGTTCCAGGTCGGTTCGCTGGTGGAATCGGCTCTGGTACAGCGAGTAGAACCGGAGCGGCGCCAGGCCCCGGCTGGTCAGGACCTCGTGCTCCAGGGTCGCGATGCCGGACGACTGCCCGGCGGTGAGGTAGACGTAGTCATCGGTGGAGCAGCGGTGGATCACCCGCTCGTACAGGGCGGTGGAGCCTCGCTCGGCGTCGCCCCAGCAGCGGAAGAAGGGCGCCGGTCGCGTCGGGAGCGCAAACGGACCCAGTCGCACCGGTTCGGCGTCCGGAACCTCGAAGAGTCGCGCCAGGAACCGGTCCTGGTGTTCGAGCACCTGGCTCCCGGCTTCCGCGAGGAGGTCGCTCTCCGCGTGGACCGGAGCAGTCAGCGCGCGGGCCAGGAGTGCCCGGGCTCGATCCACCGGCACCAGAAAGCTCAGGGAGTTGCCGCCGGTGGAGACGTTGATGCCAACCACCTCGCCCCGGGCCGTGAGCGCCGGCCCACCGCTCATCCCGGGGTTGAGCGGCCCGGTGAAGTGGATCTTGGGATAGAGCGCGTGCTCCAGCAGCCCGTTGTACGTGCCCTCGATGATGCTCAGCCCCAGGTCCTGCGGATGTCCGAGAGAATAGAGTCGGGTTCCCTGCGGAACCGCGGGATTGCCAAGCTGGAAGTAGTCCGTGCCCGTTCGCTCCGCCTCGGCCACCGCCAGGTCGGCCACCACGTCGATCGCCGTGACCGTCACAGGGTGACGTCCGCCCTGGGCATCGAGCAGCTGCGCCCGGTATCGCTCGGGATCGTGCACCACCTCGGCCACGACGTGATAGTTGGTGATCAGGTGCCCCCGGGGGCTCACGAAAAAGGCGGTGCCGAGCGAGGTCTTGGCGCCGGAGCCGGTCTCGACCACTTCGATCTTGGCGACCCGGCCGGCGTACCGCTGGAAGACCGCGGCCGATCCGTCGGCCTGGGGAGGAGTCTGGGCGGCGGCGACGTTGGCGGCGAGAAGCGCGGCCGTGGCGAGCGGCGGCAGCCGGGTCACCGGCCGCCCCGGCGAGTCCATACCAGGATGATGGCGCAGGACGCCCCGCGGCTCCGGAACTCGGGCGGGGCCTCGCCTGCGTTCTGATAGATCTCGATCCCGTGGATCTCCTCGGGCAGCACCGGAATCGAGCTGCCGGAGCGGGGGTCGAGCGGCACCGGAATGCCGTCGATGAAGACCGCCGGCGCGCAGAGAGTGCTGATGCCGGTGCCGCCGCGGGTGGAGAGGATCTGGTAGTCGGCCGCGCCGACCGGCTCGAGCTTGATGCCCGGGATGGCACGGAACAGGTCCTCCGTGCGGACCGACCCCCGACGCTGGATGTCGTCGCGCCCGATGAAGTAGCCGTCCCGCTGGGTCCGGCGGAGCGTGAACCCGGTGGGGTCGGCCGCGGTGGCGGCGGTGACGGTGACCTCGGGCAGCTCCACTGCGAGGCGCGAGAGCACGATCGCGGCCTGCGTCGTGGCCCCTGGACGGAGCTCCAGCCCGGCGTGCGCCCTGGCGTAGCCCACGGCGCGGGCATCGAGGGTAAAGGATCCGGCCGGAAGCCCGGTCAGCGCGAAGTTCCCTGCGGAGTCGGTCCTGACCGCGCGGTTGAGGCCGAGCACCGACACCAGGGCCTGAGCCACCGGGTCGCCGGTCTCGTTGCGCACCGTGCCGGTCGCGCGGGCATCGCGGGGGGCGGCGCTGTCGGTGCGGGCCAGCGCCAGGTCCCGTACCGCCACCAGCTGGCCCTTCAGGTCCAGCGCCAGAGGCACCCCGCCCAGCTCGGCGGTCCCGGTGCTCAGCACCACGGGCACGTCGGTGGGCACGCCACACAGGCGGTATCGCCCGGCCCCGTCGATCAGAGAGCGGACGGTTCGGGGCCGCTGAGTGAGGCCCCCGGTGGCGAGCACCGTCTCGGCCCACTGACCGCGGACCTCGCCGCCCTCGGCCGGGCGGCCGGTGAGCGGATCGGTCACCCTGCCCAGGAGCACCCCCGTCTCCGCTTCGCGCCGCCCGGGGCACAAGCGGCCCAGGATCGTGGCCGGGGACGGGGTGGCGAGCACCAGGCTCACGTCGATTCCGGACCCGATCTCCACCGTGCGTTCCGGGGGCTGGAACCCGAAGGCCACGAGGTCCGGGTGGCTGAACGACACGGTGAAGCGCCCCGCGGGCACGCTGTCGATCCGGAATCGGCCGGCGGCATCCGTCAGCACCCGGCGACCCAGCTCGAGCACCTCGACTTCGGCGCCGGCCAGGGGGCCACCTGCCCTCAGGCTGTCGTGGACCAGCCCCCGGATCGAGCCGATCCCGGCCTGCGCGCTCGCGGCCTGGATCGGCCCCGCCAGCGCCGCGAGCGCGAGCAGCCTAGCGAACCGTTTCGAGCAGTCGACGGAGGCGGGGGAACGCATCCCGGATGTCCTGGAGCGATACCGCCCCGACCGAAAGGCGGAACCAGCCGGTCTCGCCCCGAAGGCCGAAGGCCTGGAACGGCACCGCGGCGAGGCCGGCCTCCTCCAGAAGCAGGGTTCGGATGTCCTCGTTGGACGTCACCCGGCGGCCGCCGGCCTCGCGACCTACCAGATCGAGTTGGGCCGAGAGGTAGATCGCGCCCTGGGGCTCGATGCAGTCCACCGGATGGCCGCCACGGCGCAGCGCTTCAAAGCCCTGATGGAGCGCCTCGAGCCGCGCTCTGACCCCGGCGTGCAAGGACTGCCGAAAGGAGTCGACCGCGGTCGGATTGGAAAGGAACTCGGCCGTGGCCACCTGCTCGGGCCGGGGAGCCCAGGCGCCGACGTGGCCCAGGAAGTCCTTCATCCGGTTGATCACCGCCGGCGCGGCGAGGGCCCACCCCACCCGGAGTCCGGTGGCCGAAAAGGCCTTGGAGATTCCGTCGAGCGCAATCACCCACGGCGCGGCCTCCGGTACCAGCGCCAGTGGATTGGCGGGCTCGGCGGGGGGGAAGGTGAGCGCGCCGTACATCTGGTCGAAGAAGACGAACACCGGCCGCCGGCCGGCCTCATGTCGGCGGGCGTTTTCCGTCACGACCGCCTCCATGATCGAGCGGAGCACCGGTGCCGGGATGACGGTTCCGGTAGGGTTTCCGGGGGTGCAGAGGCAGAGCAGGCTGGCCGCCCCCAGGTGGGGCTGGATCTGGTCCAGCGTGGGCTGGAATCCGTGAGCCCGTTCGCCAGCCAGCTCGATCACCCGGGCCTGGGTGAGGTTCGAGTAGTGGTCGTTGTTCCACGAGGGCACCGCGTAGACCACCACATCACCGGGATCCACCACCGCGCGGAAGGCCCCGTAGACCACGGGGCGGCCGCCTCCGGCGATCAGGACCGACTCCAGCGGGTACGAGACCCCCTGCTCCCGCTCCACGTAGTCCCGCACGGCCTGACGGAGCGGCAGCACGCCGTCGGAGGGCGGGTAGTTGGTCTCGCCCCGGTCGAGCGCCCGCTTGATTCCCTCGCGGAGCGCCTCCGGAATCGGGAACTGCCGCGGGTCGAAGTCACCCACCGTCAGGTTGCACACCGGCTTGCCGGCCGCGACCATGGCCCGAACCTCGGCGGCGATTCGGAGGATGGTCGATCCCTGGAGCCGGCGGGAAAGGGCCGAGAGGGAGGAGTCGATCTCGGAGGGCCTGCCGAAGTCGAGCTGGCGGGATGTGGTCGAGGTCATACGGAGTAGTATGGAGAGGATAACGCGGGGAGAGCAAGGCGACGGGTCCCTTGCCTGTCGCGTCATTCCGTGCTCACTTTGGCGTCCCGATCTTCCGTTTCGCCAGCCGCCCCATTCGATCATCCCTCGGAGGTCCCGTGTTCCGACCCCTGGTTCTCGCCGTTCTCACCGCCCTCGCCGGCGGGCCCGTTCTGGCTCAGCGGCCGGCCGGGCCGGCTGTCACCGATCCCCTCGCTCGCGAGATCGACGCTGCGGTGGAGCGGGTGACGCCGCGGGTGGTCTCCTGGCGCCGCGACATCCACGAGCACCCGGAACTCGGCAACCGCGAGTTCCGCACCTCGAAGCTGGTCGCCGACCACCTCAAGGCCCTCGGTCTCGAGGTCCGGACCGGAATCGCCAAGACCGGGGTGGTGGGGATCCTGCGCGGCGGCCGGCCGGGTCCGGTGGTGGCGCTCCGCGCCGACATGGACGCGCTGCCGGTGACCGAGATGGTGGACCTCCCGTTCCGGTCGCGGGTCCGCACCACCTACAACGGGATGGAAGTCGGGGTGATGCACGCCTGCGGGCACGACAACCACGTGGCGATCCTGATGGGCGCGGCGGAAGTGCTGGCGGGAATGAAGGCCCGACTGCCGGGCACGGTGGTGTTTGTCTTCCAGCCGGCTGAGGAAGGACCGCCGGCCGGAGAGGAGGGCGGGGCATCGCTGATGATGAAGGAGGGCGTGTTCAGGGACCCCGCGCCATCGGCGGTCTTCGGACTCCACGTCTGGCCCGGCAAGGTGGGCACGATCGAGTACCGGTCCGGCAGCACCATGGCCGCCGCCGACTGGCTGGAGATCAAGGTCAAGGGCCGGCAGACCCATGGCGCGGTCCCCTGGGGCGGGGTCGACCCGATCGTGGTGGCGTCGCAGATCGTGCTCGGCCTCCAGACCATCACCTCACGCCAGGTGGACGTGACCAGGTACCCGGCGATTGTCACCATCGGGATGATCCAGGGCGGAAATCGCGGGAACATCATTCCCGACAGCGTGATGATGGTGGGGACGGTCCGCACCTTCGACGACGACATGCGGAAGGACATCCACGCCCGGATCAAACGCATCGCGGAAGGGATCGCGCAGAGCGCCGGCGCCACGGCCGAGGTCACGGTGCCGCCGTATGGCCGGGTCACCTACAACGACCCGGCGCTGACCGAGCGGATGCTGCCCACCCTCCGGCGGGTGGCGGGCGAGGGCCAGGTGCTCGTGGGCCAGCTGACGACCGGCGCCGAGGACTTCCCCGAGTTCACCCGGGACATTCCCGGGCTCTATTTCTTCCTGGGCGTGACCCCGGCGGACCGGGATCCGCTCACCGCGCCGAAGAACCACTCCCCCTACTTCTTTGCCGACGAGGCCGCCCTTCCCCTCGGCGTCCGAGCGATGGCGAACCTGGCGGTGGACTACCTCAGGCAGCAGGGCGTCGGCCGCGCCGCCGGCCGGGAGTAGGCGTTGACCACGGCGGGCGGGGGCGCCGTGCCTGCGCCCGGCCCGGGGCTGGTCCGCACCATCGGGCGCTGGACCCTGGTGGGTCTGGTGCTGAACGGGATCCTGGGAAGCGGGGTTTTTGGCCTTCCCTCGGTCATCGCGGGCAAGGTTGGCGCCGCGGCCTGGTGGGCCTGGCTGGTGGCGGCGCTGGTCATTGGCGTGATCATGGCGTGCTTCGCCGAAGTGGCCTCGCGGTACCGGGGAGCGGGCGGGCCGTACCTCTACGCTCGCGAGGCGTTCGGGAGCTTCCTCGGCATCCAGATGGGGTGGCTGGCCTACCTGGTCAGACTGACGGCTGCCGCCACCAACGCCAACCTCCTGGTGATCTACCTGGCGGAGTTCTGGCCAGGTGCCTCCACCAGGCCCGCCGGCGCTCTGGTGCTCCTGCTGGTGGTGGGAGGGCTGGCCGCGCTCAACTATCGGGGGGTGCGGCACGGCGCCACCACCAGCAACGTGTTCATCATCAGCAAGCTCCTGCCGCTCGTGGTCTTCGGCCTGGTGGGGCTGGCACTGGTGATGGTCCGGGGCGCGGTCAGCCCGGGTCCGCCGACAGCGCCGGTCACGGCTGGCATCTGGGTCGAAACCATCCTGCTGCTGATCTTCGCCTACGGGGGCTTCGAGGCGGCCCTGGTACCGATGGCCGAGGCCCGCGCCCCGGAGCGGGACGCGCCGTTCGCGTTGCTGGTGGCCCTCCTGGTTTGTACGGCGATCTACACCCTGGTGCAGGTGGTGGTGAGCCTCACCCTCCCGGACGCGGCCGCCCACGCCCGTCCGCTCGCCGCCGCCGCCCGGGTGCTGGCGGGCCCTGCCGGAGCGGCGCTGATCACCATCGGGGCGCTGCTCTCGATCTCGGGGTACCTCGCCGGGGCGATGATCAACACCCCGCGACTCACCTGGGCCATGGCCGAGCGCGGAGAGTTCCCCCGCTTCTTCGCCCGGGTCCATCCCGGGTATCGCACCCCCTACCTCTCGATCGTCGTGTTCGGCGCGCTGGTGCTGGCGCTGGCGCTGAGCGGGAGCTTCGTTCAGAACCTGACCCTGTCGGCGGTGTCGCGGCTCGGCACGTACGGGCTGGTCTGTCTAGCCCTGCCGGTGCTCCGCCGCCGGTCAGACGCGCCTCCACCCCGGCTTCGACTGCCCGCCGGGACCCTGACGGCCTCGCTGGGCGTGATCTTCTCGCTGGTGCTGGCCACGAGAATGACGCCTCGGGAACTGGGCATCCTGGCGGTGGTGGCCGCGATTGCCGCGGGCAACTGGGCCCTGGCACGAGCCGGTCGGGGAGGCGAAAACCGGTGACAGTGCGGATCGAGCCGGCGCGGGTGGAGCATGCCGAACTGGTGCAGGCCTTGGTGGAGGACCCGGACGTCCGGGCCCCCACCAGTCTGCCCGATCCCTACCCGCCCAACGGCGCGCTCCGCTTTCTCCAGGGCGTCTCGGTTCGCCACGCGGCGGGGGAGGAGTACGCGTTCGCGGTCTTCACCGAGGCCGATGGCCTGGTCGGGATCGTGGGGCTGCACCACCTGGATGCCGAGCGGCGCCAGGCGGAACTGGGCTACTGGATCGGCCGGCCGTACTGGGGGCGGGGGCTGGCGCGGGCGGCCGTCGGGCTCGTGATCCGGACCGCGTTCGGCGAGCTGGGTCTGGAGCGGCTGGTGGCTCACGCGCTGACCGGGAACACCGCCTCGCGGCGGGTACTGGAGGCCAACGGCTTCCGGTTGGTGGGCCTGGGGCCACACGGCGTGGACAAATGGCCGGCCGACGAGCTGGCGGCGTTCTACGAGCTTGCGCGGGAGGACGCGCCTGCGCCATGAGCACCACCGCCTTCCGCCATCGTCGCGTGGTGCGGCCCGAGGAGGCCGACGACCTGGGCCACGCCAACAACGTCGAGTACCTCAGCTGGATCCTGGAGGCGGCCGCCGAACACTGGCAGTCGCTCCGGGCCCGGGTGCCGGCGGAGGCGGTGGCCGGCGTCGCCTGGGTGGTGATGCGGCACGAGCTGGAGTACCTGGCGCCGGCATTTCCCGGGGACGACCTGGAGGTCGTCACCTGGGTGCCCACCTGCACCCGGACCACGTGCGACCGGTTGGCTGTGGTGCGCCGGCCGGCGGACGGGAAGGTGCTCGCGCGGTCGGCCTCGACCTACGCGGTCGTGGATGGGCCGAGCGGGCGCCCTCGAAGACTGGACGAGGCCCTGCGCCTGGCCATCGGCGAGCCCGAGGTGGTTCCCCGGGCCCGGTCGGCGTGGCGTTACCCGCCCCCGCCCGAATAGGGGGAGGCCATTCGGATGGCGCGAGACCGGCTCGGGCGCCTGCCCTGGCTACTACCCCCGGCCTACGTGGCGCACGTGGCGGAGGAGTACTGGGGTGGGTTCCCTGCCTGGCTCAACCGGACCGTCGGGGCCTCGCTCACTGAGGAGCGGTTTCTGGAATTCAATGCCTTCCTGTTGCTGGGGATGGTGGCGGCGGTGGTGGCGGCGCGGGCCGTGCGGCCGCTCCGGGGCCTGCTGGTGACGGTGGCGACGGTGGTGGTGTTGAATGCGGGGCTGCACGTCGGGGGAACGGTGGTGACAGGGCGGTATTCGCCCGGGGCGATTACCGCGGTGCTCCTCTGGGCGCCGCTCGGGACGGCGATTCTGCGGGGCCTCTGGCGGGAACTGCCGCGCGTGGTGTTCCTGCCGGCCGTGCTGGTGGGCGCGGGGCTCCACGCCATGGTGTCGCTGGCGGTGGTGCGGTGAGGGGCATGAGAACCGGGGGGCGGGGTTCAGCCCGGGAGCCGGCGCCGTCGGGCTAATAGAGCTCGCCGAGGAGGCAGCGGGCCGAACCTCCACCCAGGGTCTCGAACGCCGAGAGGTCGGTGTGAAGCAGCGTCGCCCGACGCTCCAGGATCGCCCGCTGTTCGGGGGAGAACCCCTGAAAGGCCGCGCTCGACATCGCCAGGAGCCGCTCGCCCGCGTCGTTGGATAGCGCCAGGCAGTTACCGCAGTAGGCCAGGACCTGCTCCCTCGTGATCGGCAGCACCTCCAGCCCGCTTTCGTGGAGCGCGGTCTCGACCCGTGCGCGGTCGCCCTGGTCAATCGACTCCAGGCAGACGCCGGCCAGACCGTGCCCGATGAACATCATGACGTTGGTGTGGTAATAGGGCACCCCGTCGGCATCGGTGGCGGTGAAGGTCACCAGCCGGTATCCGAGCGCCGCCGCCCATTCCGCCGCCAGCGCCGCGTCGGTTCGGGGGGAGAGGGCCGCGTAGGCCACCCGGGCCGAGCGGTCGAGGCAGAGGCTTCCGGTGCTCTCCAGAAAGGTGCCTGCCTGCTCGCGGGCGGAGAGGTCCAGCACCCGCTCGGCCCGCTCCCGGAGCAGCGCTACCAGGTCCGGCCGCCGCTCGCGCCGCCGGCTCGGGGCAAGGAGGGGATAGAGCACGAGGGTCCCGCCTCCGGGGGCACGGTGGGTGGAGAACCAGTTGTTGCAGAACGGCGCATCCGGAGTATCAGGCCGCGCGCGAGCCGCGGTCACCGTCACCCCGGCCCCGATCAGGCGGTCGCGAAGCTCGCGATGCTGCAGCTCGGCCGCTCGGGCAAGCCGGGCGGCTTCGTCCACTCCCACCGGTCGCATGAAGGCGTTGGACCCAGCCGTCTCCGGATTGGAGCGGAGATCCACGGGCGCGATCATCAGGACGTGCGAGGCAGCCCCCTCCGTCACGGAACGGCCGCCTTCGAATCGGCGCTCCGCCGGTCGTTGGCGCCCCATGCCGTGCCCGCGGCGTCCACCAGGATCGAGTGGGCATCACCCTGCCTGCCGCCCGGCTCGACGACATGCCCCATTCGCCGGAGGGCGGCGAGGAGGGTCGCGTCGGCCCCGGACGCCTCGATGGTCGCCGCGTCCGGAAGCCACTGGTGGTGGAGGCGGGGCGCGTCGACCGCCGCCCGGATGTCCATCCCGAACGCCACCACGTTGAGCACCACCTGGAGCACAGTGTTGATGATGGTCCGGCCGCCGGGCGACCCCGTCACCAGCACCAGGCGGCCGTTCCGGGTGACGAGAGTCGGGCTCATCGAGCTCAGCATTCGCTTTCCGGGCTCCACCAGATTGGGCCGGGTGCCGATGTCGCCACCGGGGCTGGTATGCCCTGGCTTCTTGTTGAAGTCGCCCATCTCGTTGTTGAGGAGAAACCCCGCGTCGGTCACCACGATGCCCGAGCCGAACCCCTGCTCGAGCGTGTAGGTGTTGGCCACGGCGTTGCCCTCGGCGTCGAGCACCGAGAAGTGCGTGGTCTGAACGGTTTCGACCGGGTCCACGACGATCCGACCCCGGGCCAGGCCCAGACTTGAGGAAGCTCGGGCCGTGTCGATGCTGGCGGCCAACTCGGCCGCGCGCTCTCTGGAGACCAGCCGCGCCACCGGCACCGGCCCGAAGTCGGGGTCGCCCAGGAACTCGGCGCGATCCAGGAAGGCCCGCCGCATTGCCTCGAGGACCAGGTGAACCGTCGTGGGCGACTGCGGCGACCGGCGGCCGATGTCGAAGCGCTCCAGAACCTGGAGCGCCTGGATCACCGTGGTACCGCCCGAGCTCGGCGGTGGCATGCCGATGATTTCATGGCCCAGGAAGGAGCCCCGCACCGGTTCCCGTTCCACGGCCTGGTAGGAGGCCAGGTCCTCGAAGGTGATCAGCCCGCCGTTGGCCGCCATGTCGCGGGCCAGCAGCCGGGCAATCCACCCCCGGTAGAAGACATCCGGTCCCTCTTCGGCGATGGCCGCGAGCGTCCGGGCCAGGTCCGGGAGCCGGATGGTATCACCGGGTGCCCAGCTTCCTCCACCGGGCTTGCCGTACGCCTTCACCGTGGCGGGATACGCCCCGCCGATCCTGGTCACCAGGATGTTGAGTCCCCGGGCCTCCGTCGGGCTGAGCGGAAAGCCGTTGCGGGCGAGCTCGGCCGCTGGCCGCACCAGGTCGGCCCAGGGCAGGCGACCCAGCCGGCGGTGGGCCAGCGCCAGGCCGCGCACCGTCCCGGGCACGCCCACCGAGGTGTAGCCGGTGTGTGCCCGGGCCCGGTCGATTCGCCCCAGCGAGTCGAGATACATGGTTGCAGTGGCCCGAAGCGGTGCCCGCTCGCGGTAGTCGAAGGCGGTAGCACGGCCGTCGGCCAGGCGGACCACCATGAACCCGCCGCCACCAATGTTGCCCGCGACCGGGTAGGTCACGGCCAGGGCGAAGGCCGTGGCGATTGCGGCGTCGACCGCGTTGCCCCCGCTCCGAAGCACTTGAGCCCCGATGTCGGAGGCGGGAACCGAGGCGGAGACGACCAGCCCGGTCCGGGAACTGGTGACCTGGCCGGCAAGGGGGTTCTGGACGGCGGCGAGCGCGGTGACGAACGCGCCCGCCAGGACTGGGCCCAGGGGCCGGTAGCGGAGAGCGGAGCGCATGCCGGGAACGTAGGGCGGGGCGTCGGTCAGGTCCAGCGCGCCGCCCGCCCATGGCTGCGGCGGGATCAGGGCGGAGGGGGCGGGGGTGGCTCCGGCTCGCGGACCGCACTCCAGCGGACCCAGTGCTTGCAGTCGGACTCCCCTGGCTTCAGCCGGCCCCGCCAATGGCTGGTCGGCGAGTCGCAGGTCCCGATGGTGGCGTGGCGAGGGGTGTAGACCCGCATGTCGCCCACGTCCGGCCGCCGCTCACCGGTCCAGTGCTCACAGGTGGCGCAATAGACGGAAAAGGCCTTGTAATCGATCATCGGCGAAGGGTGGAGGTTGCCGCAAGCTCGGGCGTTGCGATCAACCGATCGTCAAATCTCCGCCCCGCCACAGTTTGACGGGAGGGCGGCTCAACGCGCCGCCGCCGTTGCGCGTACGGGAGACATCCCCTACACTCGCGGGTGACCGCCATGCGGCCTCGCCCCACCTCCAGAGGAGTGACCATGGTGCCATCGATCCGGCCGGTCCGCCGGCTCGCCGCCCCGTTCATCGTCGGCCTGACCCTCGCCCTCCCCGCCGGGGCCCACGGCCAGACGGGTCAGCCGATCGACGCGGAGTATACCCGAAAAATCAAGGAATACCTTCGCGACCCCCGGATCACGACCGAGCTGGTCGATCACCTCCCGGCCTCGGCCACGGTCCCGACGCCGCTGAAGTTCCTGGGCCGGATCGTGGGAACGCCCGGCGAGCTGACCTACGCCCGGGACATTCACCGGTACTTCGAGGCGCTGGACCGGGCCTCTGACCGGGTGAAGGTCTGGAGCATCGGCAAGACCGAGGAGGGACGGGACATGGTGGTCCTCGCGGTGGCGGACGCCGCGGTGATCCGGGACCTGGAGCGCTATCGCGGGATGCTGCAGGCCCTGACCGACCCCCGGTCCACCCCAGAGACGCGAGCCCGTCAGCTGATCGAGTCCCAGGCCAGGCCGATCTACTGGATCACCAGCGGGATGCACTCGCCGGAGAACGGCGGGCCCGAGATGCTGATGGAGTTGGCCTATCGCCTGGCGGTGCAGGAGACTCCCTTCATCCAGGAAATCCGCCGCAACGTCATCACCTTCATCACCCCGGTCATCGAGGTGGACGGGCGGGAGAAGCAGGTCGATACCTACTACTTCAACAAGCGCTTGCCGGAGGGGGCGCAGCGGCTGCCCCTGATGTACTGGGGGAAGTACGTCGCCCACGACAACAACCGCGACGGCATGGGGCAGTTGCTGGCCCTCACCCGGCACGTAACCCGGACCTTCCTGGAATGGAAGCCGACGGTGCTCCACGACCTGCACGAGGCGGCGACCTATCTCTACGCCTCGACCGGGACCGGCCCCTACAACGAGGCCCTCGATCCGATCACGGTGGACGAGTGGTGGCTGCTGGCCAAGACCGAGGTGATGGAGATGACCAAACGGGGCGTTCCCGGCGTCTGGACCTACGGGTTCTACGACGGCTGGACCCCGAACTACATGTTCTTCATCGCCCACACCCACAACGCCATCGGACGCTTCTACGAGGTCCAGAGCTACGGGCCCGACACCATGACCGTTCGGGCGGGCGCCACGACCACCAGCCGGGAGTGGTTCCGCCCCAACCCGCCCCTCCCGTCGATCGCCTGGGGACCCCGGAACAACACCAACATTCAGCAGTCGGCCATCCTGATCGCGCTCAACCACGTCGCCAGGAACCGGTCGCTATACCTGGAGAACTACTGGCTCAAGAACAAGCGGTCGGTGGAGAAGGGGAGGACCGGCCCGACCTTCGCGTGGGTGATTCCGGCCGGCCAGCGCCGCAAGGCCGACGCGGCCGAGGCGGTGAACGATCTGCGGCGGCAGGGGCTCGAGATCCACAGGGCGGCGGCCGACTTCACGGCCGGCGGGCTCACGGTGCGGGCCGGTGACTACGTGATTCGGGCCGACCAGCCCTACCGGACCCTGGCCGACATGTACTTCTCGCTCCAGAACTTCTCCCCCGCCAACCCGCGGCCCTACGACGATACCGGCTGGACCTTCGCCCTGATGCGGAATCTCCAGATTACCCCGGTGACCGACCGCAGCGTGCTGGACCAGAGGATGACGCTGGTGACCGGCGACGTCCGCGCGGCCGGCGGCATCACCGGGTCCGGCTCGACCCTGATCGTGGAGCACACCACCGACAACAACCTCGTGACCTTCCGGTTCCGGCATGCCCGGGTGCCGATGCGTGCCGCCCGCGACGACTTCGAGGCAGCCGGGCGCCGGTTCCGGGCCGGGGCGTTGGTGATCGCCAACGCCGACCGGGCGGCCCTCGAGCCGTCGCTCCGGGAGCTGGGCCTCTCGGCCTGGGCGGTGACCACCCCACCCAACGTCCAGACCCACGACCTCGACGTGCCCCGGATCGGCTACGTGCACGCCTGGCACCGAACCCAGGACGAGGGGTGGGTCCGGGCCGCCTTCGATACCTACGGCGTGCCCTACACCTATTTTGCCGATCAGAAGCTCCGGGAGGGCAACCTCCGGGCGAAATACGACGTCATCGTCTACCCCCACGTGGGCGGGTCGGGAACCTCGCAGGTCAACGGTATCCCGAAGTCCTCGCCGACGCCGCTCCCGTACCGCCGGACCGACGCGACCCCGAACCTGGGTGCGCAGGACGAGAGCGACGACATCCGGGGCGGGATGGGCCTGGAGGGTCTGCTGGAACTCGCGAAGTTCGTGGAGCAGGGTGGGACCCTGATCGTCGAAGGTGCGACCAGCGTCATCTTCCCCGAGTACGGGCTCACCGGCGGTGTCACGGTCGAGAGCCCGGAGCGGCTCTTTGCCCGGGGCTCGATCTTCCGCGGGCTGATCCGGGATCCCAAGAGCCCGCTCGCCTACGGCTACGAGGGTGGACAACTGCCGGTCTACTTCAACCAGGGGCCAGTCCTGAACGTGGGCGGCGGGGCGGGCGGCCTGGCCGCCTTCCTGGGAGGGGCTGCCGGTGGCCCGGGCCAAAACATCACTCCGATGGCAACGCGGCTCACCCTTTCACCCTGGGAACCTGACACGGCCCCGGGCGGGCGGCGGGGGGCCGCGGCCGCCCCGGCCGGGCAGGCGGATGAGATGGCTGCGTTCCGGCAGATGGCGCGCGCCTTCGGGCTCAACCTGGACGAGTCGCGACCGCGGGTGGTGATGACCTTTCCCGCCAACCCGTCGGAGATGCTCCTGTCGGGCACGCTGGCGGGGGGCGACGCGCTGGCCGGTCGAGCCCAGGTCCTCGACGTACCGATGGGGCAGGGCCATGTGGTGATGTTTGCGATCCGCCCGTTCTGGCGCTGGCAGACCCAGGGAACCTATTTCCTGGGCTTCAACGCGATCCTCAACTGGAACGACCTGGATGCCGGCAAGCCGGTGGCCCAGGCGACCGGTGGCGGGAACTAGGGCCCGCGGGTCCTGGAGGACGGGGCTCTTGGGTGTTGGGGCCGGGGCCTCCCCGGCCCCGCCCCGGTCTGGCGCCCGGCGCGCCGTGGCGTAATTTGCTACAGGCCCTTTACACAACAAGGCACCATGCTGAGAGAACGGCGTCGAGGACGGACTCGGCGACCCCTCGGGGCGTCCTCTGCTGTGGTCACCGCCCGGCTCCGCCGGCTGGTGGACGACATCCACGACGGGAACCTGCTGGAAGCTTCGGCTCACGCGGGAGTGCCCTATGCCATCCTGCGGGAGATCCACGCCGGACGTGCGCCAAGCCCCGACCGAGGGGTGCTCGAGCGGATCGCGGGGGCGTACGGCCTGCCGCGAGACTGGTTTACCGCGCCGGATGATGGGACCGTCCCCCCGGCGGGCTGGGTCGGCTTCCTGTCGCCTGACCTCGACCCGGACACCGGCGTCGACGCGCGCCGGGTGACGATTCCCTTTGGCGCTTGGTCGCTCATCCGGGTCCTGGTCCGGCTGGAGCAGCGGCTCCGCGACCTTCCGCCCCATCCCGACCGCCCGATTCTGGGTGGCGCAACCCACCCCTTGGAGTGCCGCCGCCGCCTCACGGCCTTCATCCTCCAGCCGCTCCTCGCCGCCGGCCGGCGGACCGCGGTGGACGTGGGCCCGGGCTCGGGTCGCGACGACTCGATCGGCATGCTCCGCAACCTGGGGCAGTTCTGGGAGCAGGCGCTCGGCGGCCTGCTCGCCGATGACCCAGGACCCAGCCCCCGACTTTCAGCCCACTAGCCCCCGGCCCCCGCTCCGGTAGATTCCGCCCCGGGTTTCGTCTACGAAATTGGATACAAATCCAGTCCGGCTGCTCCGGCACCGGTGTGCGGCCCTCCTCATCCCCGGCGGCCATGGCTGAGCTCAAGCGATCCCTCGGCGGCGTCCAGTTCTTCTCGATCGGCTTCGGCACCATCGTGGGGGTGGGCTGGATCGTGTATCTCGGGCTCTGGTACGAGCAGGCCGGGCCGGTCGGGACCATGGTGGCGTTTCTGGTCGGCGGCCTGCTCATGGCCGTCATCGGCCTGTGCTACGCGGAACTCGCGACCATGTACCCCGTGGCCGGGGCCGAGGCCGTCTACGGCTTCGCGGCCTTCGGCCCGAAGGTGGGGTTCGCGATGGGATGGGCGCTGGTGCTGATGCTCATCGCCGTGGTGCCCTATGTCTCGGTGTCGCTGGCCTGGATTCTGGACGTCCTGATTCCCGGGTTGAGCGGGCCGGTGCTCTACTCCTGGCGGGGCCAGCCGATCCACGCCGGGAGTCTCGCCATCGCGGTCGGCTGGACCATCTGGCTCGGTGCGCTCAACTATCGGGGCATCCGGGGTGCCTCGAAGTTTCAGGACTGGTTCACCTACGGAAAGATCGCGATCTCCCTGCTCTTCTTCGGGGCCGGGATCTTCGGCGGGCGGGTCGAGAACCTGCAGCCGATGTTCGGTGCGGTCGCGGCCGGCACGGCGTCCTGGGCCGGCGTGGTCGCGGTTCTCGCTACCACCCCCTGGTTCCTGGCCGGTTTCAACCAGATCCCCCAGCTGCTGGAGGAGAAGGCGGGTGGGACCTCGGTCCGGTCGGTGGGGATCATCGTGGTGCTGTCGATTCTGGCGGGCGCTCTCTACTACGCGGTGGCGGCGCTGTCGGCCGGCATGGCGGGTCCCTGGCAGGAGGTGACCCGCCAGAACCTGCCGGCGGCAGCGGCCTTCCGGATGGCGTTCAACTCGGAGTTCCTGGCCCGGCTGGTGCTCATCACCGGGCTCTTCGGGATCGGGACGGTAGGGAACGCCTGCTCCATGGCCGTGACCCGGCTTCTCTACTCGCTGAGCCGCTCGCGCTATCTCACGCCAGCGTTTCAGCGACTCCACGCCACCAGGGGGTCGCCGGTCAACGCGATCGCCTTCGTGACCGTGGTGAGCGTCTTCGGCAACTTTCTTGGGCGAGCGGGGATTGCGCCGATCGTCAACGTGGGCTCGTCGGTCGCCGCCGCGGCCTACCTGGTGGCGGCGCTCGCCGTGATCCGGCTCCGCCGTACCGCGCCGGAGCAGGCTCGACCCTACCGGATTCCCGGTGGCGCCGTGACCGCGGGTGTGGCCGGCCTGGGCGCCGCGGTGCTCCTCGCAAGCTCGCTTCGACAGCAGTGGCTGGATGCCGGGGGAGGGGTGCCACTCGAGTGGCTGGTACTCGTCGTCTGGACGGTGATCGGCGTGGCCCTCTACTGGACCGCCCGGGGCGGGCGGGCCGGACTGGAGCCCGCCGTGCAGCGCGACCTGGTGCTGGGCAAGTCCGGTTAGCCGGCGGCTGACGGGTGCAGGCCTCGGATCGCGACGGACGGACCGGTGATCCCCGGGGGCGGGCCGAGCCCCCGGTGAGCGACGTCCTGGCGCGGAACGCCCAGGGTCTCGACCGGGCCCTGATGGCTCAGGATGCGGCGGCCGCTGCCGCGTTCTTCACCGAAGATGCCGTGTTCGGCGAATCCGGGATGCTCGACCTGGTGGGCCGCGAGGCGATTCGGGAATTCCTGCATCAGGCCAATCAGGTCCGCGCGGTGACCCATCACCGCCTCCATCGGGACGAGCTGCTGGTGGCAGGCGAGATGGCGGTGGAGGTGGCGCATTTCGACGAGACCAAGCAGGTGCGCGGGCAGGAGCCGGTCGAGGAGCGGGGGCGCGTGGTGCTATTCTGGCGCCATGAACGGGATGGCGAGTGGCGGATCGCGCGCCTGGTCGTGAGCGATCTCCCATAGCGACGACGGACCGAACGGAGCGGACGGGGGCCTCTGTGAACGGTGAGCGTACCGGGGTGGTGATCGGGCTGCGATGGGTATTCCTGGCGGCGATGGCGCTGGGCTGTGGCTCAGGCGCGGGCAGAGGCCCGTACGACCTGGTGATCGCGAACGGGCGGGTGATGGATCCGGCGAGCGGGCTCGATGCCATCCGGCACGTCGGGATCAGCAACGACCGGATCGCCGTGATCTCGTCCTCGGCGCTCACAGGCGCCCGGGTCATCGACGCCGCCGGACTGGTCGTCGCGCCAGGCTTCGTGGACCTGCACTCCCATTCGATCGGGCTGGACGGTGATCGATGGCAGGTGCGCGACGGCGTGACCACGGCGCTCGAGCTGGAGGAGGGTGCCTATCCGGTGGCCGAATGGTACGCGGCGCTGGACCGTCGGTCGTTGATCAACTACGGCGTCGCGGCGGGGCACATCCCGGCCCGGGTGGCGGTGATGCAGGGGGCCAGGTCGCTGGAGGAGGCACGCCGGCTCCGGGGGGAGGCGAGCGATCCGCCGCCGGCCTGGTCGCACGGGCGGGCGACCCCGGGGCAACTGGCCCGCCTGGAGCAGACGATCTCGGAGGGTCTGGACGCGGGCGGCCTGGGGATCGGCATCGAGGTCAACGAGTCACCGGCCGCCAGCCGCGAGGAGATCCTGATGGTGTTCCGTCTCGCCGCCCGCCGCGGGGTGCCGGTGTATGCCCACCTCCGGCACATGGGCCTCGACCCGGTCAGCGGGAGCCTGGCCGGAGTCCAGGAGATGCTCGCCAACGCGCTCGCAACCGGTGCCGCGACCCACTTCGTCCACCTCGGGAGCAGCACCCTCGTCTATGCTCCGCTGGCCGTCGAGATGATCGAGGCCGCCCGCGCCCGCGGGCTGGACGTGACCGGCGAGGTCTACCCCTACACGGCGGCGTCGACCGGGATCGAGACCGCCCTCTTCGAGGGCGATTGGCGAAGCCGGCTGGGGATCGACTACGGCGCCCTGGAATGGCCGCCCACGGGGGAGCGGCTCACCGCCCTGACGTTTGCGCGTTATCGAGCGCAGGGAGGGGCGGTCATCATCCACATGATTCCGGACGAGACGGTGGAGTTTCTGCTGGAGCGACCCGGCGTCATGGTGGCGAGCGACGCGATGCCGCTGGTGGATGGGCGCGGCCACCCCCGCGGCGTGGGCACCTTCGCGCGGGTCCTGGGTCGATATGTGCGCGAGCGGGAAACGCTGTCGCTGATGGATGCCCTCCGCAAGATGACCCTGGAGCCGGCCGAACGGGTCCGCGGCGCCTCGCCCGGGATGGCCCGCAAGGGAAGGCTCGCGGTCGGCGCGGACGCCGACCTCACTGTGTTCGACCCCGACCGAGTGATCGATCGCGCGACCTTCGCGGACCCGGAGCAGGCCTCCCAGGGAATCCGGTGGGTGGTGGTGAACGGGGTGGTGACCGTGGACGATGGCGCCCTGGTGCCGGACGCGCGCCCGGGTCGGCCCGTCAAGCGGGGGTCCGAATGAAGCTCCGGACGATGGCGTGGCTCCCGGGCTGGCTCGCGGCGACGGTGGCGTGTGCCGCTCCGGAGTATGACATCGTGCTGGCGGGCGGGCGCGTGATGGATCCCGAATCCGGCCTCGACGCGGTGCGGCACGTGGGACTGCTGGGGGACAGCATCGCGGCCGTGAGCCAGCGGCCGCTCCGGGGCCGGGTGGTGGTGGACGTGAGCGGGCAGGTGGTGACGGCGGGTTTCGTAGACCTCCACGCCCACGGCCAGACTCCGGCCGACAACGCCTGGCAGGTCCGGGACGGCGTCACCACCGCGCTGGAGCTGGAGGGAGGAGCGTGGCCGGTCGCCAGGTGGTACGCCTCCCGCGAGGGCAAGGCCCTGATCCACTACGGCGCCACGTCCTCCCACATCGGGGCCCGGATCGCGGCCACCTACGGGCTGGACGATCCCGATGCCGCAAGCCTGTTCAACCGGTCGCCCGAGCCCCGCCCCGCCTGGTCGCACGAACCGCTCTCGGCCGAGCGAATGACCGACCTGCTGGCGCGAGTCCGGCAGGGGATCGACGAGGGTGGGCTGGGGGTGGGGATGGGGATCAATTACACGCCGGGGGCCACCCTGAGCGAGATCCACGAGGTATTCGCGCTCGCGGCGGAGAACCGGGTGCCGGTCTACGTCCACGTCCGCGGCGCCGGGCTGCTGGAGCCGGGCGGCAGCATCTCGGCGGTGCAGGAGGTCGTTGCCAACGCCGCCTCGACCGGCGCCTCGCTCCACGTCGTCCACCTGGGCAGCAGCGGGCTCTCGCGCGCGATGTTTCTGGCGCGCCTGATCGACGGCGTCCGGGCCCGGGGGCTCGACGTCACCACCGAGGTCTATCCCTACACCGCGGCGTCGACCAGCATCGCGTCGGCGATCTTCGATCCCGGGTGGCAGGAACGGCTCGGAATCGGCTACGACGCGATTCAATGGCCGCCGACCAACGAGCGTCTCACGGCCGCGACCTTCACCCGGTTCAGGGCCCAGGGCGGGCCGATCATCATCCACCTGATTCCCGAGGCGATGGTCGACTCCCTGGTGGCCCATCCGGGCGTGATGATCGCGAGTGACGGCGTACCCTTGGTCAACGGCCGTGGCCACCCCCGTGGGGTGGGGACCTACGCCCGGGTTCTGGGGCGGTATGTCCGGGAACGCAACGCGCTTCCGCTCATGGAGGCGCTCCGGAAAATGTCCTACCTCCCGGCGGAGCGGGTCCGTGGTGCGGCCCCCGCCATGGCGCGGAAGGGCCGGGTTCGGGTCGGCGCCGACGCCGACATCACGGTCTTCGATCCGGCACGGGTGATCGACCGGGCCACCTTCGACGACCCGGCACAGCCGTCCGAGGGAATCGCTCACGTCCTGGTGGCCGGGGTGTTCGTGGTCCGCGACGGAAGGCTGGTCGACGGCGTGACCCCCGGCCGGCCGGTGCTGCGTCGGAACCCCTGACGTGTCCGGCGACGGGTCGGCCCCCGCGGCACAGGCCCTGTACGATGAGGTGAGCGCCCGGGCCCGGCGCGAGGTCGACCGGCTGGACCGACTCTTCGGCCGCCTCGGGGTGGCACGGCTCCTGGTGTTCATGCTGGGGCTGGTGGCGATGGTGCGGGTGGTCGCGACCGCGGGCGGCGTCTCCCCGGCCTGGGTGGCGCCTCCGGCGGCGGCGTTCCTGGCCCTGGTGATCTGGCACGAGCGAGTGGCCCGCCGGCGGGACCGGGCCCGGCGGTCGCTGGCATGGGCGGAACGAGGGCTCGCGCGGCTGGACCACCGGTGGATGGCCGGTGGCGACGACGGTGCCCGTTTTCGCGACGACACCCACCTCTACAGCACCGACCTGGAGATCTTCGGGCCGGGTTCGCTCTTTCAACTGCTTTCGACCTGCCGCACCGAAACCGGGGCCGGCCGGCTCGCGGACTGGCTTCGGACCGGGGCGCCTGCGAACGAGGTCCGGCTGCGCCAGGAGGCGGCTCGGGAGCTGGCCACCCGCGCGGACCTCCGCCACGACCTGGCCGTGATCGGGCCGGAGGTTCAGGCGGGACTCGATTCCGGATCGCTGCGGAGCTGGGCAACCGGGGATCCGGTGAACCTTCCCGCCTGGCTGGGCCCGGCCGCCCTGCTGGCATCGTCAGGGAATGTCGTGGCGCTGGCCGGGTGGGCCGCAGGGTGGTGGATCGGGGCAGTGCCCGCAGCCGTGGCCCTTGCCGGGGCGATGCTGGCCACGGCGTTCGGCCGTCCCGTCAAGCAGGTGCTGCGCGCGGCCGGTCCCCCCGAGCGGGAGCTGGTGCTGCTGGCCTCGCTGCTCGACCGGGTGGCGACGGAGCGGTTCCAGGCCCCCTGGCTCGCGGCCCTGGCGGCACGCCTCCACTCGTCGGGCGGCAGGCCCGGTGTCGAGGTTCGCCGGCTGGCGCGCCTGGTGGACCTGGTGGATGCCCGGCGGAATCAGCTGTTCGCGCCGATCGCCGCGATGCTCCTGCTGGGCACCCAGTTGGCGGTGCGAATCGAGGCCTGGCGGCGCCGGGTCGGGCCGGCGGTGGTGGAATGGCTCGATGCCGTGGGTGACCTCGAAGCGATCTCGGCGCTGGCCACGTTTGCATTCGAGCACCCCGCCGACGGCTGGCCACTCTTCGACGAGGGCGGCGCCCGGTTCACGGCCCGCGATCTCGCCCATCCGTTGCTGGACGAACGCCAGGTCGTCAGGAACGACGTGGCGCTGGAGCCGCCCTGCCAGCTGCTCGTGGTGAGCGGGTCGAACATGTCGGGCAAGAGCACCCTGCTCAAGGCGATCGGCGTGAACCTGGTGCTGGCGCAGGCCGGGGCTCCGGTGCGGGCCGCGTCGCTCGCCAGCGCGCCCTTCCTGGTCGGAGCGTCACTGGTGCTGAGGGATTCGCTCCTGGAGGGCCGGTCCCGGTTCTATGCCGAGATCGTTCGGCTCCGCGACATTGTGGCCGCGACGGGCGGCCCGCGGCCGGTGCTGTTTCTGCTGGACGAGCTGCTGAGCGGGACCAACTCCCATGATCGGGCGATTGGCGCCGCGGGGGTCCTGCAGGGCCTGCTCGACCGGGGCGCCGTCGGACTGGTCACCACCCACGACCTGGCCCTCACCGGCATTGCCGACAGCCTGGGCGGGCGAGCGGCCAACTGGCACTTCGAGGACCAGTTGGAGGCCGGCGCGCTGCGGTTCGACTACCAGCTCCGTCCGGGGGTCGTCACCCGGAGCAACGCCCTGGAGCTGATGCGAAGCGTGGGCCTCTACCAGGACGCCGCGCTGGCCGCCGGGCTACATCCCGACTCGAAGCCCGAGTGACACCACCGGATAGAACCGGAGGTACCGGCGGCTCTCGATCTCGGCCCGAATGGCCTGAATCTCCTGTTGCACGTTCTGGTCGAATGCGTCCCGCGCCGGCCCGGTCAGATTGGGCGCACCAGTGAGCGACACCTGCGGGTAGCCCGAGAAGGCGACCCCGAGATCGAGGAGCAGGGAAATCGTCCCGCGGCCCGAGAACCCGAGTCCCGCGTACGGTACGTACTTCTTTCGATAATCGACCCGCCCGGTCAGGGCACCGACTTCGGCCGGCTGGTAGGTCTGGGAGCCGATGGTCACGGGCCCGGTCAGGCGCGCCGCGATGTCGCCCCGGTTCGAGTTCCAGAGCAGGCCGCCTGAGAGGTGAAACGACCCGCCAAGGGGGTGCAGGTCGACCATGGCGGTGCCGTTCTGGAGACGGGGTGTCAGGTCGTAGGAAATGCCCTCGATGGTGGCCTGGCGGGAGAAGGTGAGGTAGCTCCCGCCGGCCCGAAGGCCCAGGTAGCGGCTGGGCCTCAGCGACAGCTCGCCACCCACGCCGAGAGTCGAGGCCCGGATCCCGAGCCCCACCTGGGCGTCGAGACCGCCCGCGGCCGCCAGGAGCATTCCGGAGACCAGTAGCAGGAGTTGGTGTCTCATCGTGAGGTCCCCCGTTCGGTCGAAGCGCAATCAGCGACGCGGCGCGGGGTTGCTCCGGATCGGCAGCGATGGCTTCCCCGGCGCCGGTCGGCACGAGTCGCAAACCCGGGGCCAGTGGCGAAGTCGAGATGGGGCAAGGCGAATGGGATCCGGCATGAGGGAATTGCCGCCTTTCGGGCGGCAGTTCTTGCGCCTCGCGCCGGCGGCGCCGGCGCAGGGAGTTGCGCTATTCCTCTCCAGGGGCAGGGAGGGCCACCAGCACGGCGGTGATGGCCAGCAGGAGCGCGCCCAGGGCCAGTTCCAGTCGCGCCGTCCCGCGCACCCGCGTGGGATCGCCATCGCGGCGGAGCTGTGGCAGGACCACGCGCCAGTTGAACGCGCCGGCCGCCGCCACCCCCGCCAGGACCAGCAGCTTCGCGGCCAGCGCCCTCCCGTAGCCGCTGGTCCAGAGCGGCGCCAGGCCACCCAGATAGCGATAGCCGATGATCACCCCCGCGAGAATCGCGAGCAGCCCGCTCACCAGGGCAACCGGGGAGAACGCGGCAACCAGGTCGGGTATGCTGCTGCGCGGCACCGGAGCGCCGGAGCGGAGACCGACGACCAGCAGCACCGCCAGGGAGCCCAGCCATGCGCCCCCGGCCGCCAGGTGCAGGGCATCGAGTGCCGGGCCCATCCAGCCGGCTTGCGGCAGGCCCACCGCGTGTCCGGTAAACGGCGCGGCGATGGCGACGAACAGCCCGCCGGCCCCGGCGGGCGCGGCCCACGACCGTGAGCCAGGCCGGAACCCGGCGACCGTCCAGCCGACGGTTGCGAGCACCGCGGCGCCGGCCTGGAGGGTCCAGCCCCGGCCCCAGGTCCCATCCAGCACCAGCTCCAGGAACTCGCTGGTCAGCGGCTCCCCAGGGTCGAGCAGCGAGCGGGCCTGCCAGTAGAGGCGCCCGGCATGCGCCAGGAGAAGCACCAGCCCGGCACCAATCCCGAGACGGGCTATCCGGGTCGCCGCGGCCTCTCCCTCATCCGGAGAGAGGACTCGGGGCAGGATCACCTGCCGGACCACCGCCGCGCCAATCAGGAGAAACGAAGCGAGGTAAGCGAGCCATCGCGCCGCAGCGAAGAGCGTGGCTTCGATGGTTGGCGTCATCGTGGTGCAGCCTGAAGGTCGGCGCGCCGTTCGGCGTTGGCCCAGCGAAAGAAGAGGATCGCGATCCCGAGCCAGAGAATCGGGTCGCCCACGATCTTCATGATCAGGCCGGCCACCTGGTGGTCGTATTCCGGGGTGAGCAGCGGGTGCACCCGGGGTGCCAGCTCGTACAGCCGATAGAGCGGAAAGTGGGCGAAGGTCAGGAATGCCGCGGGCAGGGTGGCCGGAATGGTTTGAACGAACAGGTATGCCATCCGGAGCGGGGGCGTCAGCTTCACCAGCGGCGCCGGGGCCACCACCGGCCACCAGAGCGAGAGGCCCGCCCCGATCCATGCCAGGTCGAGCGTGAAGGACCCGAGCTGCGACGCCATCATCCGGTCCACCACCCCCGGGAAGTGGGTCACGATCAGGACCAGGTTGTAGACCAGGAATCCGGCCGCCGGGTGGGCCGCGACACGAAGCCAGGACGCCAGCGCCGGTCGGGAGGCGGCTGCCTTCCCGAGGCGCGGGCGGATGCCGAGCAGCAGGAGCGGCGGCGCCGCCTGCGCCAGGAGCACGAACTGGAGGGCATGGGCGCTCGCCAGATACCCACCGCCCAGCGACCCAATCGGCCAGTCGAGGGCCAGCCACACGAGGAGCAGTCCGGCCGCGAACATTCCGGCCGCCCGTCGGTCTCCAGGCTCCCGGCCGAGGCGCCACCACAGGATCAGCGCCACCGCGACGAACAGCCAGACCCCGGGATAGGCCCGCCAGCTCCAGGACCAGGGCAGGGAGGTCGCCGCGCACCACCAGGTCACCCGGAGCCTCCCCAGCGCCGCCAGAGCCGCGGCAGGTCCTCAGCCCACTCCCGCTGGCGGGTCCCGAACGGGTAGACAACGTGGACGCTGTCGTCGGGCGACACCACAATGACCTGGGCTGCGTGCGAGACCGTGTACTCCGCGGCGGGGCCTCCACTGTCCCTGATCGCCGGTGCCACGCCGGCGGCCACCTGCGCCGCGATCACCTCGTCGAGCGAGCCCGTCAGGCCGATCGCGTCGGGGTCGAACCGGCGGAGCCATGGGCCCAGCACCTCTGGCCGGTCCCGGGTCGGGTCGGTGGTGACGAAGACCACGTCGAGTTGGCGGCGCTCGGTCGGCGTGAGGCGGCGGGCGACGGCCCCCAGGTTCGCCATGGTCGCCGGGCAGACGTCGGGGCAGTTGGTGTAGCCGAAAAAGAGCAGGGTGAGGCGGCCCCTGGTGGCCTCGTGGAACACGAACGGCGTGCCTTCGGTGGTGGTCAGGGTAAAGGCGGGCCGTGGAGTCGGGCCCGGAACCAGGGCACCGTGGAGGTCACGGCCCGGGTTCGGGGCCGGCGAGCATGCGGCCAGGGCGATCGACAGGATCAGGAGACCACGCATCGGCGGAAGGAAAGCGGTTGGCGCGGCCCGGGCAAGACGCGCGGTCCGCCCCCGGTCAGCGCCGCCGGACCCGGCCATGCGCCCACCACCCTGCGGCCGTCCCGCCGATCGCCGCGGCGACCACATCGCTCAGGAAGTGGGCCTGTGCCAGTACCCGGGTCAGCCCGCAGCCGGCCGCCAGACCGTACAGGACTGCCCCGGCGCGGGGGTACCGCCGCGCAAGAGCAGCCGCTCCCGCGAACGCAACCATCGCGTGGCTGCTGGGCATTCCGAGTCTCCGGGTGCTGAACGGATCGTCGGCGAAACTGCGAAAGACGTAGCTGCCCGCCTCGGCGTCGGGGCGTTCCCGCCGGATCAGGAGCTTGAGCGCCTCGGCACCGAGCCCGCCCACGATCACCGCGAGGAGGATCGCCCTCGCCGTGGCCCGGCTGTCGTCGCCCGCGGGCCTTCCCTCACCCCGCCCCTCCAGCCAGAAGGCTCCGGCGATCGCGAGCCAGGTGGGGGCGTAGCCCATCACCCGGAACAGCCGGCCCCAGTCCCGGTCGTTGACACCGTCCAGGTGCAGCCCGGGGTAGACGACCCAGTCGAGCAGGTGGGCCGCTGCCAGCGTCAGTCCCGCCACCGCGAGCAGGGCCCAGCCCCGGCGGCTGATCATCGCGCGATCGCGGCGGCCGCGGCGGCCAGCGCTCGCTCCACCTCGTCCAGCGTGGCCGGGCCGCCACCCCCCTGGACCAGTCGGCCGCCACCTCCCCGGCCCCCTCCGATCGCAGCGAGAGCCGCGTCGAGCGCGGGCTTCAGATTCAGGTCGAGGTCCTCCGACCGGCCGAAGACGAACTGGGCCTGGATTCCGGCCGTGCCGAGCAGGGCCAGGACCCCTGACGGGATCGTCAGCTGCTGTGCCAGGGCGCGCAGCTCGGCTGCAGGCCGGCCGTCCCAGGCACGCACCACGATCGGCGGCGCGCCGGCAGCGCCGCGAAGCAGGGCCGCCTCCCGTTCCAGTTCGGCTTCGCGAAACCGGGCCACGTCGCGCCGGAGGGCGGCGACCTGGTCCTCCAGCCTCGCCACCGCATCGGGCAGCTCGCCCACGGAACAGGTGAGGCGCGCCGAGAGCGCGGCGGTGATGGCCTGCCGTTCGGAATAATCGCGCCGCGCGCGCCGCCCGCAGAGGAAGGCCACCCGGGTACCCCGCTTGAGCCGCTCGGTCCGGAGATGCTGGATCAGTCCGATCTCACCGGTGCGGGCCACGTGGGTTCCGCCGCAGGCGGAGAGGTCGAAGTCGCCAATCGCCACCACCCGGAGCGCGCCCTCGACATCGGGGGTCTTCCTGAGGGACAGCGCGGCGAGCTCGTCGGGCTGGGGGAACCAGGCGCGAACCGGCGCATCGGCCTCGACCACCCGCCCCGCGAGCTCGAACGCGGCCTCGACCGATTCGGGGGCGAGGCTCGCCACGTCCAGGTCGATCGAGACGTACTCGGCGCCAAGATGGAACCCGATCGTCCCGGCGCTGGCGAGGCGCAGGAACGCCTGCGAGAGGACATGCTGGCCGGTGTGCTGCTGCATGTGGTCGAAGCGGCGGTCCCAGTCGATGGTACCGGCCACCCGGTCGCCGTCGGGGAGCCGGTCGACGAGGTGCAGGACCGCACCGTCGGACTCCCGGATCAGGACGTCCTGGACGGTTACCCCGTCCAGCGTGCCGCGGTCGTGGGGCTGCCCGCCGGAGGTGGGGTAGAAGGCGCTCCGGTCCAGGACCACTGCCGGGCGGTCGTCGATCGCGAGCCGCTCCACGACGGCGGCCTCGAAGCGAGTGGTGTAGGAGTCGTTGTAGTAGAGGCGAGCGTGCTCGACCGACACCGGGGGGCCAGGGGCGGGAAGTTGGGGTTGAGGAACCGCAGCGCGCCCGGAGGGACTCGAACCCCCAACCCTCAGATCCGAAGTCTGATGCTCTATCCAATTGAGCTACGGACGCGGCAGGGGGGAATCTCGTCCGGCTCCGCGCGCGAAGTCAAATCATGCGGGTCAGGGATCGGGCAGCACGATCTCCCCGGTCTCCACCGCGCCGCGGTCCACCCGCTCCCAACCGTCTCCCCGCCAGACCCGGAACCGCTCGAACACCAGCGGGACCGCGCGCCAGGCCGCGCGATCGGTCGGCGAGCCGGCCACGACGTGGTGGTGGACGTGGACGTGAAAGCCGGTGTCGCCCGAAAAGCCCACCTCCGCGATGGGCTGGCCGGCCTCCACTGCCTGGCCCACGGCGACCCGGACCGAGCCGGCCCGAAGATGCCCCACCTGGCTTGTCTCGCCGTTTCCATGATCGATGAAGACGTGATTCCCCCACACCGCCGCCAACTCCGGGAGTCCGCGGGGGTAGACCAGGCGTCCATCCGCGATCGTGTTGTCGGGAACGGAATTCTCCACCGAGATCACTCGGCCCGCCCCGGGCGCGACGACGACGGCCCCGTAGCCCACCCACTGCGACGGCCGGGTTCGATCACCCGTCCAGAGGTCCCCGCGGTCGTTGACCGCAGCCCAGTCGATGGCATGGCGTACCGGCACGTCGAGCCATCCGCCCGCCACCAGCCCCGCCCGTACCGGGTCGACCCGCCGGTGGTGCGAGTAGAAGTCGTCGGCGTCGTAGACCAGCGCGCGCCCAAGGAGCGGCGGTCGGAGCGGCGTGGCGTTGGTTCGCTCTTCGGGCTCGACCACCAGCTGGGCCCGGAACTGCCCGGGGCGGCCGACGAGGTCGAATCCGAAGTCGTACTGGAGCCGCCGGAGGGGCACTCCCGGGTCGAAGGTGTGAAAGGGATTGAACACCGCGATCGCCGAATCGGGCGCGATTTCACGGAACGGGATCGCGAGAATCCCGTCGACCATGGCCGTGCCAGCGGCCAGAAACCGGCGGTCCACGACCGCACCGCCCTCGTTCAGCACCGTCAGCACCACCCGGGCCAGCGTCACCCGGACGCCGGACCGGTTGGTCACTTCGAAGTCGAAGTCCAGGTGTCTTGTCGATCGGCCGGGGCGGATCCAGGGTCGCTCGGGGAAGGCCTTCACCCGGACCGAGTCGCCCACGGCCCCAAGCACCGTGCCGCCGAACGGATCCTGGACGCTGACCAGCGTCAGCAAGACGGGCAGAAGCATCGGCCGCCAGTCAGAAGTGGGATCGGGCGATCTCGACGTCTGCGGTGGCGCACGCCGTTCGCAGGTCGGCCTCGGCTGCGGTGGCCGCCGGGCGGCGCTGCGCGGCGAGGCTTTGCCACAGGCCGGCCAGCGACCAGCAGTTCTTCGGGAACCGGGCCAGGTCCTCCCGGAAGACGGCCTCGGCCGCCGCGGGCTTGCCGGCCCGGAGCAGCACCTCGCCGAGGGGGTGCCGAACCGGCTCCACCCACCAGGGCGGCTCCATGTAACCCAGCCCGTCCTCGATGGCCACCGCCGCTCGGAAATGACGCTCGGCCTCATTCCACCGCTCGCCGCGAAGGGCAACCTCTCCCGCCAGCGAATGCCAGGCGATTTCCGCGATGCTCCGGGCAATGCCCTCCGGGACGGTGGCGGCCAGCGCTCGAACGCTGTCCAGCAGCCCGGCCGCTTCCGTGGCCCGCCCGGTGGCGGCGAGCGCAGTGCCCCTGGTGTAGTCCACCAGCGCCCGGGCCACGGACAGCTCGGGCGGAGGTACCGGCAGGGCGAGCAACGCCGGCCACCGCCCGAACTTGAGCAGGGTCAGATGCTCGAACGCCAGGACCGGCTGGGCCAGCTCGGGTTGCTCCAGGGCGGCCTCGGGAGACACCCGCGCGGCGGCGTCGCGGGCTGCCTGGATGGCCAGACCGCTCCGGCCCGCCAGCGTCGCCGCGAACCCGAGAAAGTGGAAGTTGTGGGGGACGTAGAGGGTGGCGTAGACGAGCGATGGTCGTTCCAGCGCGGCGAAGGTCGAGTCCGCGTGGGTGGCATGCTGGTTATGCTCGATGGCGTCGTCGTATCGGCCCACCCGGATGAAGATGTGGGCAGGCATGTGCACCAGGTGGCCGGCTCCCGGCATCACCGCCGCGAGCCGCTCGGCGCAGGGGAGAGCCCGCTCAGGCGCCACGGCTTCGACCGCGTGGATGTAGAGGTGGCACGCGCCGGGGTGGACCGAGTCCCGTGCAATCACCCGCTCCAGCTGGGCCACGATCGTGTCGGTGCCGGGGTAGGGCCGGTCGGGCCCCTCCCAGTAGTTCCAGGGCCGGAGGTTCATCAGCGCGTCGGCCAGCAGGGTGGCAGCCTCATGGTCGTCGGGGAACCGCGCCGCCACCGCGGCCATGGCCCGGGCGTAGG
>CAZFSA010000032.1:0-36044 GCA_964521535.1 uncultured Gemmatimonas sp. | reverse complement strand
CCCGGCGCGATACCTGGGTCTCTACTACTCGCCGGTGGAGCAGGGGGTGGTGCGGGTTTCGACTCGCGGGGAAGGGCTGGCTGCCCGGGTCCCGGGCGGGACGCTCCCGCTCTCCCCCACCGACCGCGACCGGTTCGACGCCATCGGGTATCCGGCAGCGCTGTCGTTCGGCGGCCCGCCGGGGCGGCCTGCCGATACCCTCCGGCTCTTCGTGCAGGGCGAGCCGCGCGGGGTGTTCACCCGGGTGACTCCGGTCGTGCCGGGCCCGGCCGAGCTGGCGGCCTTCCAGGGCGA
This sequence comes from uncultured Gemmatimonas sp., assembly GCA_964521535.1. Taxonomy (GTDB): domain Bacteria; phylum Gemmatimonadota; class Gemmatimonadetes; order Gemmatimonadales; family GWC2-71-9; genus SHZU01. The sequence continues at coordinate 35,750 of CAZFSA010000032.1, read as the reverse complement.
GTACTACAGCCCGGAGCTCGACGCCACCTGGCGGATCGTGCTGGAGGGCGACTCGCTTCGGCTGGTGGCGCGGGGCCGGCCCCGGCAGGGCCTGGAGCCCGCGATGGCCGACGCCTTCGTGGGGCAGGGGTTGTTCCGTTTCACCCGTGATTCCCGTCGCCGGATCGCCGGGTTCGTGCTGTCGATCAGCCGGGTGCGGGGGCTGACCTTCGAGCGCAGGCGTTAGGCATCATCGCGGTGCGGGCCGAGGCGCCCGCATCAGCGGGAGCGGGCTGCGCGGGACGTGGTCGCTCGACCATATTCAGCGAAGCCCGCCACCCGGACGGCTTGAACCTCGCCCCGGGCATCGAGGCTGAAGGTCACGAAGTTCGATCCTTCGTTCATCGTAGGATCCCGGAAGACGGCCCGGAACGTGTCGTAGTGCCAATGCACGAGCTCGGCCTGATGGCCGGGGTCCATGTCGAGCGTCAGCGCGCCGCCGTTGGCGCGAATCTCGATCGTCCCGTAGAGCGAATCAACGAAGCGGCCCGCGTACTTCTCGAGCGCCAGTGAGGGCGAGGTCCCGGTCACCCGTTCGGCCTTCCAGCGCTCGCCCCGGCCGGCGGTCGCGGCCTCGGAGTCCTTGAAGAGCGCGAGCGTCCTGGCGTTCCAGTCCTCGTCAGGACCCCCCAAGAGGCGGTCGTAGACCCACCGGGTGATCCCCGCATGCACGAAGGACTGATTCATGTTGGTGAGGACCACGATCCCGATTCGCTGGTCCGGAATGAAGCTGATCAGCCCGCTCATCCCGTCGATGTTGCCGCCGTGGAGCAGCACCTTGTGCTGGCGGTGGCTCCAGACGAACCAGCCGAGCCCGTACTCCACCAGTTCGCCCGGTCCGAAGAGCGTCCGGAAGAGCGGGTCGTGAATGATTGCCCGGCCGCGCCACGTTTCGGCGAGCTGGGCAGCCGATACGAGCCGCCGGGTCCCGACCCGGCCGCTGTCGATCTGGAACCGGATCCAGCGGGCCATGTCGAGCGCGCTGCCGTTGATCGAGCCCGCCGGTCCGGCGTTGTCGATGTTCCGGTACGGCACGGCGGTGAGGGTTCCCGCGAGCAGCATGTGGGGTGCCGCGACGTTCGTCTGGCCTTCGAGCCCACGGATCGTGGTGCTCGATCTGGTCATGCCGAGCGGCGCGAAAAGGCGGCGTTGCATGAACTCGTCCCAGCTCTGCCCGCTCACCGCTTCCACCACCAGTCCCGCCGTGAGAAAGAGGTTGTTGTTGTAGAGCCAGCCCGTCCGGAACGGCAACTCGGTATCGACGAACCGGAGCTGGCGGACCACCTCCGCGGTCGAGCGACCGGTGGCGTACCACAGGGCGTCGTGTCGAGCCACGCCGCTCCGATGGCTCACCAGATCCCGAAGGTCGAGCGCCCTGGTGATCCACGGGTCCCGGAGCTGAAACCACGGCAGGTGGCGAACGACCGGGTCGTCCCAGCCGAGCTTCTGCTCGTCAGCCAGCATGGCCATCGCCGCCGTGGTGAAGGCCTTCGAGTTGGACCCGATGGCGAAGATCGTCTCGGCGTCGACCGGGGTCGGGTCGCCCGCTCGGCGGACACCATACCCCCGGGCAAGGATGGTCGAGTCGCCCTTGACGACCGCGATCGAAAGGCCGGGGACTCCCCAATCGATCAGCGCCTTCTGGACATACCGGTCGATGCCGGCCAGCGGGTCCCTGAGACGCTGGGCCAGGACGGGTTGCACGAGGTGACAGGTCGTGGCCACCAGGAGGGCGATACGCTTGGTCATTGCGGTGATCCGTCGTGGCGGGTTCGCCTGCGTCCTGCCGGGGGGATGCGGCGCTGGCGACGAAGGTACAGCATGAGCGCGATCGCAAGGAAGAGCGACACGCCGTCCAGGTTACGCCGGTGCCCGACGAAGCGCGGGCTTTTGCACCTTGCCCAGCGCGTTCCGGGGCAGCTCGGGCACGAACCGGACGCCGCGCGGGACCTTGTACGGCGCCAGCCGCTCCCGGGCCCAGGCCTGGAGCACCTCGGCATCGAGCGCCATGCCGGGTCGCAGAACCACCACCGCCTCCACCCGCTCGCCCAGGTCCCGGTCGGGCTGGCCCACCACGGCGCAGTCCTCCACGGCGGGATGCTCCCGGAGCAGCTCCTCGACCTCCAGGGCGGAGATCTTGTAGCCGCCGGACTTGATGATGTCGGTGCTCTGGCGCCCGAGGATCCGGTAGCACCCGTCCTCCACCACGGCCACGTCGCCGGTGCGGAACCAGCCGTCGCGGAAGGCGGCGGCGGTCTCGGCCGGGCGGCGCCAGTACTCGCGGAAGACCTGGGGACCCCGGACCTCGATCTCGCCGGGCCGGCCCGGCGCCACCGCGGCGCCGGTGTCATCCACCAGGCGAAGCTCGACCCCCGGCAGGGGAAATCCCACGGTGCCGGGCCGCCGCTCGCCGCGGAGCGGATTGGAGAGCGCCATCCCGATCTCGGTCATGCCGTAGCGTTCGAGCAGGGTGTGGCCGGTGATCTCCCGCCACCGCGCCAGCACCGCCACGGGGAGCGCCGCCGATCCCGACACCATGAGCCGGAGGCGGGCCGCCCCGGCCGACCACCGCATCCGGGTCTCCTGAGCCACGGCGTCCCAGGCGGCAACCAGCCGGCCGTACATGGTCGGCACCGCCATGAACAGCGTGATGTCGCCCGAGGCCAATCGGTCCCATACGGTCACCGGCTCGAACCGGGGCAGGAATTCGCAACAGGCCCCGCTCCAGAGCGCGCAGCCGAGCGCGTTCACGATCCCGTGGACGTGGTGGAGCGGCAGGACGTGGAGCACCCGGTCGCCCGGCGCCCACTCCCAGGCCTCCACCAGGGTGGTGATCTGGGCCCGAAGGCTGCCATGGGTGGCGAGGGCACCCTTGGGACGCCCGGTGGTGCCGCTGGTATAGACCATCATCGCCGCGCGGGCCGAGGCGATTCGGGGGAGGGGAACCGGCCCCTCGTCGCCCAGCTCGTCGGGCGTCGTGAACCAGATCCCCCGGGCGGCGGCGAGGGGCGCGAGACGATCGGCGTGCTCGGCGTCGCCCACGACGGCCGAGGGCTCCGCATCGCCGAGCACGTACTCCAGCTCCCGGTCGGGATGGCTCGGGGCCAGGGGGACCGCGATGCCGCCGGCCCGCCAGATCCCCCACTGCACGGCCACATGGTCCCGCCCGGGCGCCACCAGGAACGCCACCCGGCGTTCCTCCAGATCGGCGGCGCCCGCGAGGAGACCGGCCGCGATCCGCCCCGAGTGGTTGAGCAGCTCCTCGTAGGAGGTGGGGCCCCGGCCGTCGACCAGCGCGGTGCGGCCGGCGTGCCGTTCGGCACGCTCGATCAGGGGTTCGAGCATCGCGACACCTCGGCGATCGGGGGGGCGCATTCCGGCGGCGCTGTCGCACCGCCTCCCGGAGTGTAGATTGGAGCCGGTCCCTTCGCCATCAGGCCCCCGCGATGAATCCCACGCCGGTGGTGCTGTACGGAGACGCGGTGCGGCTGGAGCCGCTCGATCACCGTCACGTCGACGCGCTGTTCGAGGAGGCCCAGTCGGACGAGATCTGGCGCTACATGCCGGTGCGCCGTCCCGCTACCCGGGTCGACATGGCCGACTTGGTCGACAAGGCCTGGAAGGCGGCGTCGATGGGACTGGAGATCCCCTTCGCCGTCATCCGGGAGGAGGACGAACGGCCGGTGGGATCCACCCGGTTTCTGGAGATCCGCCGGCCGGACCGGGCCCTGGAGATCGGCTGGACCTGGCTCGGGCTCTCGGCCCAGCGGACCGCGGCCAACACCGAGTCGAAGTACCTCCTCCTCCGGCACGCCTTCGAGGACCTGGGAGCGATCCGGGTGCAGCTCAAGACCGACGGCCGCAACGAGGCGGCGCAACGGGCGATCGAGCGGCTCGGCGCGGTCCGCGAGGGCGTCCTCCGCAAGCAGCGGCTGATGTGGGATGGCGTCCGCCGCGATACCGTGTTCTACAGCATCCTGGACGACGAGTGGCCCGCGGTGAAGCAGCGCCTCGAGGGCTTCCTCGGGCGATCCTGAAACCCCACGCCGGCAGCAATGGCCTACATCAAGACGATCGACCCCGCGGACGCGACCGGCCAGCTCCGGACCGAGTACGACGCCGCCATCGCCCGGGCCGGGCGGGTCTGGAACATTGTCCGGATCATGAGCCCGAACCCGCCGGTGCTGGCTGCCTCGATGCAGCTCTACCGCGAGGTGCTCTACGGGGAATCACCCCTGTCGCGGCGCCAGCGCGAGATGCTGGCGGTGGTCACCTCGACCGCCAACGGGTGCCACTACTGAATCGTGGGTCACCTCTACGACCTCCGGGCCGAGGTCGCCGCCGAGGAAACTGATCCGGTTGCCGGGGACGCCTGGCTGGCCGCGCTCGCCGTGAACTGGCGGCACGCCCCGCTGTCTGAGCAGGACCGGGCGCTCTGCGTCTTTGCCGACACGCTGACCCGGAACCCCCGCGCGATGACGGCGGCCGACCTGGAGCCGCTCCGGGCCGCCGGCCTCGACGACCGGGGAATTCACGACGCGGCGCAGGTGGTCGCCTACTTCAACTACATCAATCGGCTGGCGGACGCGCTCGGCGTGGATCCGGAGCGGTGGATGCCGTCTCTGCCGGGGGTGCCGTCACCGTGACTGGCGGCGCTCCACCGGCCGCGTTGGTGGGCGCGCTCCGCGAGGCCCGCCACGTCGCCGTCCTCACCGGAGCCGGGGTCTCGGCGGAGAGCGGCATTCCGACGTTCCGGGACGCGCTAAACGGGCTCTGGGCCAACTACGACCCCGAGGAACTGGCCACGCCGCATGGCTTTCGCCGGCAGCCGGACCTGGTCTGGGCCTGGTACCGCGAACGCCGCCGCCGGATCGCCGAGGCCCGGCCCAATCCCGCGCACTTCGCGCTGGCGGCGCTGGAGCGCCGGGTGCCCCGCGTGACGCTCGTCACCCAGAACATCGATGGCCTCCACGCCCGGGCGGGGAGCAGCGACGTGGTCGAGCTGCACGGCAACATCGCCCGGGTGAAGTGCGCCGGCGCGGGCCACCCGGTGGCGGAGTACGAGGACACCGAGCGGGCGCCGCGATGTCCCGAGTGCGGGGAGCGCCTCCGGCCCGACGTGGTGTGGTTCGGGGAACTCCTGCCCCGTGAAGCGCTGGAGCGGGCGTGGGACGCGGCGCGGACCTGCGATCTCTTCCTCTCGGTGGGAACCTCCAACCTGGTGGAGCCTGCGGCCTCCCTGCCCTGGATCGCCGCCCGGCGCGGGGTTCCGGTCGCCGTGATCAACACCACCGACGAGGGACAGCAGTCCGGCCCCCGGATCCATCACCTGATCGGCCGGGCCGGCACGGTGGTGCCGGCTCTCCTGGCGGCGGCCTGGCCCGGGATCGCCCCTGCCCCAGCGACGCCGGTCGTTTCCGGCGAATAGGGGCCCCGACTCCGCCCGTCGATACATTTCCCGGCATGACCACGCCGACCGCGCCGACCTCCTCCCGGGGCGCGAGCCTCACCCCGCCCCGGGCCCCGGTCCGGACCAGCGTGGTGGAGCTCCACGGCGACCGTCTGACCGACGACTACGCCTGGCTCCGCGACCGGGAAAGCCCGGAGGTCCGGGCGTATCTCGAGGCCGAGAACGCCTACGCCGACCAGGTGCTCGCGCCGATCGCCGACCTGGCCTCGCGCCTCTACGACGAGATGCTGGGCCGGGTCAAGCAGACCGACCTCTCCGTGCCGTACCGCGAAGGCGCGTACTGGTACTACACCCGGACCGAGGAGGGGAAGCAGTACCAGATCTTCTGCCGGCGGCCCGACGCCCCGGGCAGCGCCGAGCAGATCCTCCTCGACCTGAACCAGCTGGCGGTCGGCCACTCCTACATGGCGGTGGGCGCCTTCGAGGTGAGCCCGAGCGGCCGCTACCTGGCGTATTCCACCGATCCCACCGGCGGCCGCGACTATACCCTGACGGTGAAGGACCTGGAGACCGGCGCGCTGGTGGGCGAACCCATTCCCCGGGCGGGGTCGGTGGCCTGGGCCCTGGACGACGCCACGTTCTTCTACACCGTCGAGGACGACGCCAAGCGCGACTATCGGGTCTACCGCAGGCACCGCGACGGAGGCGAGGCCGTCCTGGAATACGAGGAGCCGGACGAGCGCTTCCGCCTCTGGGTCGATACCACCAGGAGCCGGGCCTGGGTGGTGCTCACGGTGGCGAGTCACACCACGACCGAGCTCCGGGTGCTGGCGGCGGATCGTCCGGGCAGTGGGTGGCGCCTGATCGCTCCCCGGGTGCCCGATCGCGAATACGACCTCGATCACCTGGGCGACCGGTTCTTCATCCGGGTCAACGACACCGGCCCCAACTTCCGGGTGGTGACGGCCCCGACCGGCGATCCCGCTCCGGAGCGCTGGGAGGAGGTGCTGCCCCATCGCGACGATCTGATCGTCGAGGGCGTGGACTGTTTTGCGGGCCACTGGGTGGCGTGGGAACGGCGGGACGGCCTGCCCACGGTGCGGGTGACCGACGTCGCGACCTGGGCCGCGCACGATCTCGAGTTCCCCGAGGAGGTCTACGACGTCCGACCCGGCGCCAACGCCGAGTTCCATACCGACCGGCTCCGGTACGTGTACGAGTCGTTCGTCACCCCCACGTCGGTCTACGATGTGGAGATGGCGACCGGCCGGCGCGAGCTGCTCAAGCGGCGGGAGGTCCTGGGCGGATACGATCCGTCCCAGTACACCAGCGAGCGGCTCCACGCCACCGCGGCCGACGGTACCGGCATCCCGATCTCCCTGGTGCGGCGCCGGGACCTGCCGGCCGACCGGCCGGTGGCGATGCACCTGACCGGCTACGGCGCCTATGGCCTCCCGTACCCGGTCACCTTCAACTCCAACCGGGTGAGCCTGCTGGACCGGGGGATCGCCGTCGCCATCGCGCATGTGCGGGGCGGAGGCGAGATGGGACGCCGGTGGCACGACCAGGGACGGCTCCAGCACAAGCGGAACACCTTCACCGACTTTCTGGCGGCGATCGACCACCTCGTGTCGACCGGCCGGACCACGCCCGATCAGCTGAGCATCGAGGGTGGGAGCGCCGGGGGCCTCCTGGTGGCGGCGGTGATCAATCTGCGCCCGGATTGCTGCCGGGCCGCCCTCCTCCAGGTGCCGTTCGTCGACGTGATCAACACCATGCTCGATCCCTCGCTCCCGCTCACGGTGGGCGAGTACGAGGAATGGGGGAATCCGGCGGTGCCGGAGCAGTACCGCTGGATCCGTGACTACTGTCCCTACACCAACCTCGCCCCGCGGGAGTACCCGGCCATGCTGGTCCGGACCTCGCTGCACGACAGCCAGGTGATGTTCTGGGAACCGGCCAAGTACGTGGCGCGGCTCCGGCGGCTCCGCACCGACCGCCGGCCGCTCCTGCTGCTCACCAACCTCGGCGCCGGCCACGGCGGCGCCTCTGGCCGGTACGATCGCCTGCGGGAGATCGCGGTCGAGTACGCCTTCCTGCTCTGGCAGCACGACCGGATCGACGGCACCGCCGCGCCGGTCAACGCCTCGTGATGCAGCCCCGGGTGGTGCTGCTCAGCCTGCTGGCGGTGGGGACCGTGGTCTACCTCGGCGCCTGGGCTTGGCTGGCGCGCGACCGGACGCTGGCCGCCCGCCGCCCGGCCGACGACCACGGCCCGCCGTCGCGCGACGGCCTCTGGATCGGCGCCGTCACCAACTTCTTCGATACCCTGGGGATCGGATCCTTCGCGCCCACGACCTCGCTCTTCCGGCTGTTCAAGGGGGTGCCCGACGAGCGGATTCCCGGGACCATGAACGTCGGCCACACGCCGCCCACCATCCTCCAGGCCTTCTTCTTCATCGCGCTGGTGGACGTCGAGCCGCTCACTCTGGGGTGGCTGATCGCGTCGTCGGTGGTGGGCGCCTGGATCGGCGCGGGAATCGTGGCCGCCTGGCCGCGGCGGACCATACAGATCGGAATGGGCACCGCCCTGATCGTGGCGGCCACCGTGTTCGTGGCCAACAACCTGGGCTTCACCACCACCGGGGGGACGGCCACCGGGCTGGACGGCGGCTGGCTCCTGCTCGCCATCGGTGGCAACTTCGTGCTGGGCGCGCTGATGACGCTGGGCATCGGGATGTACGCCCCGCTCCTCATCATGCTGAGCCTGATGGGCATGAATCCCCGCTCCGTTTTCCCGATCATGATGGGCTCGGCGGCCTTCCTGATGATCGTGGCGGGGATCCGGTTCCTCCGGGCCGGCGCCTACCGGCAGCGCGCGGCGCTCGGGCTCACGGTGGGGGGCTTGCCGGCGGTGCTGGTCGCGGCCACGATCGTCAAGTCGATTCCGCTGGAGGCCCTGCGCTGGCTGGTGGCGGCAGTGGTGCTCTACACGGCGGCCACCATGCTGCGCGCCGCCTGGCGCCGTGAATAGCGGGGCGCCCGTGCCCGATTCGAGGAGGACAGGATGACATCGGTTGCGCCCTCTCCGGGCATCCCGGAGCTGGCTGGCCTGGGCCGCTATGCCGACGCGGCCCGGGTCGGGCTCCCGGTGGACGAGACCGTCCGGCGGCTGCTCCGCTACCAGTGGACGCTCCGGCGGGTCATGGGCGCCATGGTAGCGCACCTCCCCGCGACGCCCACCTGGGAAGTGAAGTGCGCGCTGGCGCTGCACCAGTGGCAGTGCGCCGAGCACGCCGAGGCGATCCGCCAGCGGATCGCCGAGATGCGCCATCCACTGCCGGCGCTGGACGAGGCGCCGGACGAGGCGCTGGACCGGTTTCTGGAAGAGCTGCTCCGGGCCCGAACCGAGGTGGAACTGGTGGCCGGGGTGTACGGCGTTGCGCTTCCCGCGCTGGTGCACGCGTTCCGGCAGCATCTGGCGGAGACCAACCTCCTGGTGGACCAGCCGACTCGGCGGATTCTCAGGTGGGCCGTGCTCGAGCTGGACGAGGCGGTGGCGTGGGGCGTCGAGGCAAGGGCCGCGCGGGAGCGCGCGCCGGGGACTGGCTCCGCCGAGGCGCGAGCGTGGGTGGAGCACCTCGGGGCGTACCTTGCCGCGGCCGGAGACATCGCCGGGCCGGCGCCGGCAGTCGCGGGGGCTCTGCCGCTTCCGTGCGCGACCACTCCCTTCCGCGCCGACCTCCACCCAAGGCGCGACGCCCGATTCTCCGGGCAGTACAACTTCGTGTTCCCGCCCCACGAGGTCTACAATCACCCCGCCGTCCCGGCCGACGAGCGCAATCTGGCCCTCCTCGCTAAGCGCACCCTGGAGATGGATGTGCCGGAGATGATGGCGTCGGTGATGGTGGAGCGCGCCGACCTGCCCTGGGAGTTCCATCGCGACTACAGCCGCCAGCTCTGGGACGAGGCCCGGCATGCGATGATGGGTTCGGTGGCCTTCACCGCCCGCGGGGTGGACTGGACCCGGATTCCGCTCAACGTGGGCTTCGCCCTCCGGCTCAACCTCCACGCCACGGCGCTGGAGCGGATGGCGGTGCTCTTCGGGATCGAGCAGTCGCTGATGCCGGGCGAGACCGGGAAGCGGTTCGAGTATCAGACGGCCGTAGAGGCCGGTGACGAGCTCTCGGCCCACTTTCACGACTACGACTGGGCCGACGAGGTGCTGCACGCCCAGATCGGCCGGCGGTGGCTCCGGCGGGAGGGAATCGGTCCGGAGGAGGCCCGCCGGCTGGCAGGGGAGATCCACGAGCGCACCTGGGCGGAGCTGGACCGGTACCGCGACCGCGAGCCGCAGGTCGACTGGTGGGACGGGTTCGTGCGCCAGGTGCTGGGCCGGCCGGCCGCCGAGCGTCCGGCGGTCGAGGGGGCGCCCCGGATCCTGGCCGAGTAGCGAGGGCATTCCAGACAAGGAGGGACCGATGCGGGCCACCACTTGGGCGTTGGGCTGGCTGGCGGTCGGGCTGCTCGGCGGGGTGGACGCCGGTACGGCCCAGGAGACCCGCACCGAACGGTTCGCCCGGATGTCACGCGAAGCCGAGGAGCGGGGCCTGGCCGAGCCGTTCCGGGGGATCACGACCCACGGTACCGCGGAGGCGGGCCTCTTCCCGATCCACTCGACCGGAGTGTCCACCGAGCCGGTGTGGCGCGCCGCCCGTGACTTTCTCGGGTCCCTGAGCCCGATGGACCGGGCCCGGACCCTCTTTCCGGTGGACGACCCCGAGTGGCGCAAGTGGATGAACCAGCACTTCTACGTCCGCCAGGGAATGGGCTTCAAGGACATGACCGACTCCCAGCGCGAGGCGGCGCTGGCGCTGCTCGGCGCCTCGCTCAGCGCCCGGGGGCTCAAGCTCACCCGCGACATCATGCGGCTCAATCACACCCTGGGCGAGCTCAATCAGGACAACTTCGAGGAGTACGGGGAGTGGCTCTACTGGATCACCGTGATGGGCGAGCCGTCGGCGACCGAGCCCTGGGGCTGGCAGCTGGACGGGCATCACGTGATCATCAACTACTTCGTGCTGGGGGACCAGGTGGTGATGACCCCGCTCTTCGTGGGATCGGAGCCGGTTACCGCGCTGGCAGGAAAGTACCGGGGCGTTTCGATCCTCCAGGACGAGCAGGAGCGGGGGCTGGCGCTGGTCAATGCGCTCACTGAGGAGCAGCGGCGGGCCGCCGTACTGTCGGTGTCGAAGACCGGCAACAACAACCTCACCGAGGCCTTCCGGGACAACGTGGTCCTGGACTACGCGGGGGTGCCGGTCCGGACCTTCACCCCCGGCCAGCGCCGCCAGCTGCTCCAGCTGATCGGGCTCTTCGTCGGCAACCTTCGCGAGGGGCATGCCCGGGTGAAGATGGAGGAGGTCGAGGCCCACCTGGACCGTACCTGGTTCGCCTGGATCGGCGGTACCGGGCCCGACGCGGTCTTCTACTACCGAATCCACAGTCCGGTGGTGCTGATCGAGTTCGACCACCAGCAGCCCGCCAACCTGCGGCACCTCTACGGCAGCGCGCCCAACCGCCAGCACATCCACGTGGTGGTCCGGACCCCGAACGGCAACGACTACGGGAAGGACCTGCTCCGGCAGCACTACGAGCGTCATCCCCATCCGCATTGAGCGGCTACCCCGGGTTGCCGATGGCTCGCCGGGTGTTTCACCTCATCCCCCACACCCACTGGGACCGGGAGTGGTACCTCCCCCGGGCGGCGTTCCAGGTCCGCCTGGTGACGATGCTCGATGGCCTGATTCCCCGGCTCGAGGCGGACCGGGCGCTCCGGTTCACGCTGGACGGGCAGACCGTGCTCCTGGAGGACTACTTCGAGGTCCGGCCCGGGATGCGGCCCCGGGTGGCGCGACTGGTGCGCGCCGGACAACTGGCCGTCGGGCCCTGGTACGTCCTGGCGGACGAGCTGATCCCGTCCGCCGAGTCGCTCCGGCGAAATCTGATGCTGGGCCTGGCCGACGCCCGAACGTTAGGCGGCGCCATGTCGGTGCTCTACAGTCCGGACGCCTTTGGGCATCCCGAGTGGCTGCCGGACCTCGCGGCGGAGTTCGGGCTCCGATGGGGCGTCATCTGGCGAGGTCTCGCTGGCGACCGGGACCGCGGGCCGGATCTGTGCCAGTGGTGGGGACCGGGTGGGCGCTCGATCCTGGTCCATCATCTGCCACCCGACGGGTACGAGGTCGGGGCCCATTTGCCGGGCCTGAAGGCTCGCGATCTGGGGCCGGCGTGGCGCCGGCTCCGCGACCGGCTGGTGAGGCGGTCGCTCACCCGGCACGTGGCGGTACCGATCGGCGCCGATCATCACGCGCCGCACCCGCGGCTCGAGACGCTGCTCGACCGGCTCCGCCGGATCGACGGCGAGGCGACGTATCGCTGGAGCCGGTGGGAGGACTACTTCCGCGGGGTGGACCGGAACCCGTTCTGGACCCGGCCGATCCGGGGCGAGCTGCGAGACGGACAGGGCTACGCCTGGAACCTGCAAGGCGTGCATGGGTCGCGGTGCCGGCTGAAGCGGCTGCACGGAGAGGCGGAATGGTGGCTGACGCGAATCGCGGACCCGCTGCTCCAGCTCGGCCGGCGGGATGCCGCTCGGAGCGCCGATCAGACGGCTCTCCAGCGAACCTGGCGAACCCTGGTGCAGAGTCAGTTTCACGATACCCTGGCCGGAACGGTCTGCGACGAGGCAGCCCGGGAGCAGGAGGCCCGGCTCGAGTCCGTGATCGCGACTTGCCGCGAGGCGGTCTGCGACCGTCTCTGGCGGCTCGCACGGCACGATCCCGACCGGGCGCGGGAGCGCCGGCCCCACGGCGGAGCGGCGCTGCTCTGCTGGAATCCAGGGCCCGGAGTCTGGAGAGGCGTGGTGACGGCGGCAGTTCCCTTCTTCCGGCGCGACCAGCCGGTGGGACCACCAGGCAACGTGTCGGTGCGGCGCGGAGCCGGTCCGGAGCCTTTCCAATTGCGCCGCTGCCGCCGCCCGGTGGCGGTTCAGGTCCTCGGCGCAAGCCGCGGAGTCGATCGGCAGGACGCCCGCCATCACTATCCCGATCTGGACCTGGTGGACCGGGTGAGCGTGGCGTTCGACCCCGGGCCGATCGAAGCGGGCGGGCTGGTGCGGCTGGAGGTGGTGAGGGCCGCGGCTGCCACGCCGGGTCCGCCGAGCCCGGTCCGGGCGGGCCGGCGGTGGCTCGACAACGGGTTGATCCGGGTCTCGGTGACGCGCGCCGGGCTGGTCGCGCTCGCCGACCGGCGCACCGGCCAGCGGTACCGCGGTCTGTTGCGCCTGATCGACGAGCCTGATGCCGGCGACCTCTACACCCCGTGGATCGACCCCCGGCGTCCGGTGCGGCAGGCGGAGGTGACATCGGTCTCGGTCGTGGCCCGGGGCCCGCTCCTGGGCCGGCTCGAACTGCGGTGGCGGCTCCGCTCCGCCGGGCGGGGCCGCCTGTCCGGCGTCACCCTGCTCGACCTCGCAGCTGGAGATCGGTGGCTGCGCTGCCGGGTGGATCTGGTGAACCAGGCTCGGGACCATCGGCTCCGGCTGGTCATCTCGCCGCACCTCCCGGGCTCCGCGCTGGCCGGCACGGCGCGTGGCGTGGTCCGCCGTGCTCCGGGAGAGACCACACCCCGTCCGGGCGAGTGGAAGCTGGGAACCGCGCCGGCTCATGAGTTCGTCGCGGCTGGCGCCGGCCGGCGCGGGCTCACGGTGCGGCAGCGGGGCTCGTTCGAGTATCAGCTCGACCGCTCGGGGCGGCTCTGCCTCACGCTGCTCCGCTCGGTGGGACAGCTGTCACGGGACGGGCTCGCTCCGAGGCCCGGTCACGCGGCCTGGCCCGTGGCCACGCCGGGGGCGGAGGAGCCGGGGATGCACCGGGTGGATCTGCTGATCGCGCCGTTCCCGATTGGGCGGGGTCTCCGGCGCGGTCACCTTCCCCGGCTGCCGAGCGATCTCGTGTTCGAGATTCTGCGGTAGGGTCCCGATCGTCGGCTTCGCTGAGCTGGCGGATCAGCCCATCACCTCCCGGTAGAGGCGGAGCAGGTTCCCGCCCATCACCAGCTCCACCTCCCTGGGGCGGAGCCCCCGGGCTGCCAGGCCGTCCCACACCACCTCCATCCGCCGCGGCCCGTTCAGCTCGTCGATGAAGTAGGGCAGCTCGCTGTCGACCACCTGGGCGCCCTCTTCCCGGCGGAGTTCCGCCAGGTATTCCGGGGTGAGCACGATCCGCCGGTGGTCCCGGTCGCTGCCGATGGCCACGTGCTCCACGCCGGCCACCCGGATGGCGTGGAGCAGGTGGTCGAAGTAGGCCTGGAGGTTGTCGGCCTTCTTCGATGTCAGGAAGGGCCGCATCTGGCAGATCCCCACCACGCCGCCGCGAGCGGCCAGCCGGCGGAGGTTCTCGTCGGTGGTGTTGCGCCGATGCGGATGGACCGCCATGCAGGCCGTGTGGGAGACGATCACCGGCGAGCGCGAGGTCTCGATCGCCTCCGCCATGGTGGTCATGTTGGCGTGGGAGAGGTCGATCAGCATCCGGCGCTGGTTCATCCGGGCGATCACCTCCCGCCCGAACGGGGTGAGGCCGCCTTCCTCCCAGCAGCCCGCGCCCACGTGATTCCGGGTGTTGTAGGTGAGCTGGCAGCTCCGGAGGCCCAGCCGGTGAAAGACGTCGATCCGGTCCAGGGAGGTGCCGAACTGGACGGTGTTCTGATAGAGGTAGAACACCGCGAGCCGGCCGGTGCGCCGGGCGCGGTCCACGTCAGCGGCGCTGGTGGCCCGGATGAAGAGCTGGGGGTGAGCGGCCAGGTGGCGGTCGTGCTCGAGGAGGGCGTCGAGTGCCAGGGCCAGGGCCTCGTCGCCCTCCGGCTTGGGGTCGCAGAGGGTGATGGTGATCGAGTCCATGCCGCTCGCCAGCATCTCGCGGACCAGCGACTCGGGGTAGTCGAGCCGGAGCTCGCCCATGGCGTCCATGATGAGCCGGTCGCGGCGCTGGGCGAGGAGCGCAGCGAGGGGGCTGGCGGTGAGGGCGGCGAGGAGGGTGCGTCGGTCCACGGGTGGCTCCAGCGCGAGGGTGGCGGAGGCGAGAATAGGCTTGGGACAGGCTAGCCACAAGGCTTGTACCGGTGGCCGCAGCTTATGTGCGGGAACCCCCCGAGCGATCGCCCGCGGAGATGAGTGTGGGTGACGCCTGCGCCGCGAACCGCTATCGCTTCAATGGGGCCGCGGGCGATCGCCCGCGGAGATCCGCTTGTCGCCACCACGCCGCCGACCCCACGGACCCGCTTCAATGGGGCCGCGGGCGATCGCCCGCGGAGATCTGATCGACGCGCTGCAACTCGCGTATCGCTGTGGGCAGGCTTCAATGGGGCCGCGGGCGATCGCCCGCGGAGATCTGATCGACGCGCTGCAACTCGCGTATCGCTGTGGGCAGGCTTCAATGGGGCCGCGGGCGATCGCCCGCGGAGATAGGTATATGTTGGCTTGTAGGGTTGTCTTTTAAGGATCCGCTTCAATGGGGCCGCGGGCGATCGCCCGCGGAGATTGCTGGAGGGTACGATGTTAAAGGAATCTAAGGAAGTCCTGCTTCAATGGGGCCGCGGGCGATCGCCCGCGGAGATGTCGTCCAGCCCACCGTCGACGACGCGAAGGATTTCTCGCTTCAATGGGGCCGCGGGCGATCGCCCGCGGAGATTTGCCGGTCATCGGGTCTTCACCCGTCACTTCCGCCCGCTTCAATGGGGCCGCGGGCGATCGCCCGCGGAGATAAGAATGGTGAAATGGTGCGACAACCTAGTTGTCCGGCTTCAATGGGGCCGCGGGCGATCGCCCGCGGAGATTTCGCTGCCTATAAAAGCAGCGAAAGCTAAGCGCTTAGGCTTCAATGGGGCCGCGGGCGATCGCCCGCGGAGATCACCATTCTTCGGAGAGGTCCCATCATGTTGTCCGAGTCGCTTCAATGGGGCCGCGGGCGATCGCCCGCGGAGATCTCGCAATTCTCGGGGCGGGGTCCGCCGGGCAGGCCACGGGGCTTCAATGGGGCCGCGGGCGATCGCCCGCGGAGATCGTCGCCATCTAGGGGAAGGACTGGGGATCGATGCACGCTTCAATGGGGCCGCGGGCGATCGCCCGCGGAGATGCGGTACGTGCCGTCGGCGATCACGATTCACGCTAATGCGGCTTCAATGGGGCCGCGGGCGATCGCCCGCGGAGATGTTATGATCGTGACGGTCGGGAGCGATACCCTCACGCTTCAATGGGGCCGCGGGCGATCGCCCGCGGAGATGGACTCGCGGGCGTGACCCACCAATCCGCCGTCAGACGCGCTTCAATGGGGCCGCGGGCGATCGCCCGCGGAGATTCGTCCAGCCCACCGTCGACGACGCGAAGGATTTTTCGCTTCAATGGGGCCGCGGGCGATCGCCCGCGGAGATGAGGAGGCGGCACCGACCGCACCCGACACAAGGCACGGCTCGCTTCAATGGGGCCGCGGGCGATCGCCCGCGGAGATCCGTCCCAGTCCTGGTCGTCCGTCTCCGCGGACCGCCCCGCTTCAATGGGGCCGCGGGCGATCGCCCGCGGAGATCAATCGAACCCGCGTCTCGGTTCTGCGGGAGTCCACGTTGCTTCAATGGGGCCGCGGGCGATCGCCCGCGGAGATCGCCGCCGCCAGCGGTGTGCCACTGATCGCGCTCGGCGCTTCAATGGGGCCGCGGGCGATCGCCCGCGGAGATCCTTCCAGTCCGGGAGGGGATTCGGCGGATTACGCCCGCTTCAATGGGGCCGCGGGCGATCGCCCGCGGAGATATGTGCTGGCCGTCGTTTCGCGGACGCGATTGCGGGCTTCAATGGGGCCGCGGGCGATCGCCCGCGGAGATCTTCGCAAGCGCGCCCCATGCACCGGCGATCGCGGTGCTTCAATGGGGCCGCGGGCGATCGCCCGCGGAGATCCGGACCGATCCGAATATGCCATTAGAAGCCTACAGTGCTTCAATGGGGCCGCGGGCGATCGCCCGCGGAGATTCGACCGTGCCGCAGCCCAGCGCATGCAGCAGGAGGCGCTTCAATGGGGCCGCGGGCGATCGCCCGCGGAGATCAACTGTGCCAGCTCATCCTCGGTCGTTCCTGCCGGGCTTCAATGGGGCCGCGGGCGATCGCCCGCGGAGATGGGAGCGAGCCATCACGACGTGGTTCCGTCAATCAGACTTGCTTCAATGGGGCCGCGGGCGATCGCCCGCGGAGATGTCGTCACCACTAAGGGCAAGCAGAAGGGCAAGAAGCTTCAATGGGGCCGCGGGCGATCGCCCGCGGAGATAGCCGGAAAGTGCGGCAGCGCGTGGCGGCAAAGGAAGCTTCAATGGGGCCGCGGGCGATCGCCCGCGGAGATGCTGAGGTTGGGTACCAGCCCCTGCACGGCGCCCGGCTTCAATGGGGCCGCGGGCGATCGCCCGCGGAGATGATCGGGCGCCGGCGGTGGGGGGGGCGGCGCATTGAGCATGCTTCAATGGGGCCGCGGGCGATCGCCCGCGGAGATTGCTCCTATCGGATTCCTAACCGGTGACACTCCGGAAGGCTTCAATGGGGCCGCGGGCGATCGCCCGCGGAGATCGCAACTACGTCGCCCAGGAGGATACGATGTCCTGGGCGCTTCAATGGGGCCGCGGGCGATCGCCCGCGGAGATGATGGCGTAAGCCGTCGGACCAGTCGTCCCCATCCAGGGCTTCAATGGGGCCGCGGGCGATCGCCCGCGGAGATTTGTGCTTGACCTGGGCATCGGTATGGGCGGAGGAGTACAGCTTCAATGGGGCCGCGGGCGATCGCCCGCGGAGATACCGCTGACGAACGACGAGGCCTGCGCGCCAATCCGGCTTCAATGGGGCCGCGGGCGATCGCCCGCGGAGATAGGACACCATGTTGCAGAATTCCAAGGAAATCTTGCGGCTTCAATGGGGCCGCGGGCGATCGCCCGCGGAGATCGGGCTCCCCGCCCATCTACCCGGACCACTACCAGCTCGCTTCAATGGGGCCGCGGGCGATCGCCCGCGGAGATTGTCTCGGCTTCCAGCCGAGCCGTCGCGTCCCGCGGGTGTGTCCACCGCTTCAATGGGGCCGCGGGCGATCGCCCGCGGAGATTAAGTCTTTGTCCGACAACTACTTAGGGGGAGTTTGCCAAGCTTCAATGGGGCCGCGGGCGATCGCCCGCGGAGATCCCGAAAGCTTCGGTTCGAAGCTTTCTGGTTGGGCTGGCGCTTCAATGGGGCCGCGGGCGATCGCCCGCGGAGATTTTGGATTTGCTGGTCTATTAACATAATCAGAATCGCTTCAATGGGGCCGCGGGCGATCGCCCGCGGAGATCCAGAAAGCTTCGGTTCGGAGCTTTCTGGTCGGCTTGGCGCTTCAATGGGGCCGCGGGCGATCGCCCGCGGAGATTATAGTTGGCCGCCATGGTGCATAAGCGCTACCCGCTTCAATGGGGCCGCGGGCGATCGCCCGCGGAGATTGTCTCTCTAGCATAGGCGCGCTCTGCTTCTTTAGGCTTCAATGGGGCCGCGGGCGATCGCCCGCGGAGATTAGTGATCCATTGTATGACAAGTGGAAAGCTCTTGAAGCTTCAATGGGGCCGCGGGCGATCGCCCGCGGAGATGCGAACGGATCGGTGACGACCAGCGACGGGTCGATGCCGCTTCAATGGGGCCGCGGGCGATCGCCCGCGGAGATCCGACACGACGATTGAGTTTTCGGCGATCGAGGGGGGCAGGCTTCAATGGGGCCGCGGGCGATCGCCCGCGGAGATACCGGGATCGGGCCGCGATCCTCCAGGCCTTCAGAGCGCGGCTTCAATGGGGCCGCGGGCGATCGCCCGCGGAGATGGGATGGGCGGGTCCATGGACCGGCTCAACGTGATCCTCCGGCTTCAATGGGGCCGCGGGCGATCGCCCGCGGAGATGTCGATGGGCCCAACCTGTTGCAGGATAACGATTTTCAAAGAGCCATGCGAGCAGGTCAAAACCGGGATCCTCAGTCACGTCCGAAACTGCCCGGGCTGTGGCAAGTCCGCTGTCCCGCAATGACTTCCAGGTTCGAGCGGGCCCCCGAATCAGCGCGGCACCACGCTTCTCGCCTCACACTATCACCGCCGAGAGCTCGTCCGGAACGCTGTCCCGCCGCCCCAGGAACTGAAACGCGATGCTGGCGCGGCCGTCCACCGGGCCGATGTCCACGATCAGGACCCGGTCCTCCGTGTGGTTGATGATGTCGCCGATCGCCAGTTTCATCAAGGTCAGCTCCGCGTCCGAGAGCGCGCATTGGAACACCGAGTACTGGAGCGGGGTCCCGAAGCCGCACATCTTCCGATAGGTGCGACGAAGGCGCTTCGGGTCGCTCACGTCGTAGGCCACCACGTATCGGTGTCGCATGGTGTCACCGGGTGGTGAACGGCCGGTAGGCCGGGATCTCCCCGAGGAGCACCGCCCGCAGGAGCCGAGCCTGGAGTTCCACGATCCGCCGGTAGCTGATGGTGTACCCGAACACCGGGTGAGTCACCGTTTGCCCCATGCGCCGTTCGAACCCGGCCAGCACCGTCCGCCTGCCGGCGGGCGTGAGCGCCACGCCGCGGGCCCGCTTCACGAAGTCGTTGGGGCCCAGCTCGCCCTGGTTGAAGAGGCTGAGACACACCGAATCCGCAATCAGCGGGCGGAACTCCTCGCAGAGATCGAGGGCCATCGCCGGCCGGCCGTACTTCGGGGTGTGGTAGATCCCGCGGTAGACCTCGAAGCCCACCGCCTGCGTGATCACCGCGCACTCCTTGGTCAGCACGGCGTACAGAAACGAGAGCACTGCGTTCACCTCATCCCGGGGCGGCCGCCGATTCCGGCCCTGCGCCCGGAACACCGCCGAGGCCCATTCGCCGGCGCCGCGGAGGAGCTGGTGGAAGGCGCCGAAATAGAGCTGCCCCGCAATGCCCTCGACGCCCAGGAGGGAGGCTGCTTCGGTGACATGCCGGGCCTGCCGGGCATGGACCGCCAGCCGGCCCAGGAGCCGGCGGTCGCGCTCGGGGAGGTTCCGCCGCAGGATGGTTCGCTGATTCTGGATCTTCCCCGAGACGATCGATCGCGCCACCCGGAGCGCCACGTCGGACTCGGCGGCGCGGTGCTGGGCGATCCGGAGTTCGACGTTCTTGTGCGCAATCCCAGTCGTCATCCCGTAGAACCACCCGCCGGCGCTGAGATAGCTGATCGGAATCTCGCGCTCGCAGAGCGCCTGCACCGCCTGACTGGTGATCTGAACCCGGCCGAAGAGCACCACCTGCGAGAGGTCGAGCAAACGCACCTCGCGAACGTCCTTGCCCTCGAGCCGGACCACCAGCTGGTCGTCCTTCTTCCCCACCGTGGCGCCCTGCTCCTGCACGTAGAGGGGCAGTGCGTCGTCCCTTCCCGGGATCAGGCGGCGGGGCTCCGCGACCAGCTCCGGGTGACTCAGCCGGTTGACCTCGTCGGGAAGGCAGATCCCGGCCAGCGAGCAGCGGACGCACTTGGGGCTGTTCACCAGCGGGGGTGGCAGCCGGCCGCTCTCCGCCATGCGTCGGAGCCCAGCGAGCGCCTGACGGGCGAGCGCCTCCAGTTCGGCGTCGAACGGGACCTCCACCCGGGCGCGGGACTCCACGAAGTAGAGCACCCCGCCGGTGCACTCGTAGCCGTTGTCGCGAAGGATCAACCCCTGGACGCAGAGCTGCACCCGCTCCGGGTCCCAGGCCCGCGCGTCGGTGCCCGGGACCGAACCCCGCTTGTAGTCCACCGGGGTAACGCGCCGGCCGTCCAGCTCGATCAGGTCGACCCTGGCGATGGCGCCCAGGGCCTCGGACGACACCATGACCGAGCGCGCCGTGAGGGTCTGGTCCGGGATCGTCGCGTCGGCCGGCGGAAGGGCGGCTGCGGTCGGGGCGTCCACCCGGCGGTGGGCGTAGCGGCCAGCCACCGTGTCGGCGTTGTCGTCCCATTCGCCCTGCACCCATTCCAGGTAGGCGAGGCGGGGACAGTACACGTACTCGTTCACCATCCGGGCCGGGAGGAGGTCCGCGGCTGACCCCTCCGGGGCCCCCGTTTCTGGTGCGTCGCTGATCATCCAGCCACGGTAGCCACGGGGTGTGACGGTCAGGCCCGGCAGGAGGCGGGGGCCGCGCCGCCTGGCGAACTGGTGCTCAGGCAGCCCAGGTCAAGTCCACGTCGTAGGCGCGGAGCTGCGGATCTGCCGTCAGGAGCCGAAGGTCATCGGCCTGGCATTGCGCCACCAGCAGCCGATCAAAAGGGTCCTGATGGTGCGGCGGGAGCGCCGCCACGCGCAGCGCGTGGTCATGGGTCACGGGAAGCGGCCGGGTATCGGCGCGTGCCATGCGGGTGGGCACATACACCGGCGGAGGGTCGGGCAGGGGAAGGCGCCCCAGCGCGTACTTGATGGCGATTTCCCAGGCGCTGGCCGCCGAGAGGAAGAGCTCGCTCGCCGGGTCCTCGATCAGTTGCCGGGCGCCCGGATTGAGACGGCCGGGATGGGCGTGGATCCAGAGCCAAACCTGGGTATCGAGCAGCACCCTCATTGCTCGAAGTCGGCCAGCAGCTCGGGAGCCAGCGGGGCATCGAAATCCGCCGGGACCACGAAGCGGCCTTCGTCGGAGCCGAGCACCCGGGCACGCGGCAGGTCCACGGGCACGAGTCGGGCGATGGGCTTGCCGCCTTTCGCGATCACGATCTCCTCACCGGTGCTGACCCGCCGCAGGAGCCGGGAGAGGTGGGTCTTGGCTTCATGAACGTTGACCGTCTTCACGAGGGGAAGTGTAGCCTTAGTCAAGGACTTAGTCAATCTGTCCCTTTGCCCAACTTCGCCCCCGGGTTCCTGCACGCGCATCCACTTTGCACGGCCCGGGGCTCGCCGCAGCTTTGTGAACCCGCTCGTCCTACCGCACGTGGGCGCCGGACGGCCACGGTCGGGACGCACTTCCGGCGTTCAACGATCGGGCGCGTCGTAGGTCCGGACTTCGAGCCCAGGAACGCGGCGGAAGTCCCGGGTGTTTCGGGTAACCAGTGGCTTGCTGAAGGCGATGGCCGTGGCTGCGATCCAGAGGTCGTTGGCGCCGATCAAGCGGCCGTTGGCCTGGAGATATCGAAACGCCTGACCGTACTGCCAGCATACCTCGGCCGTGCAGGGAAGGACCTCGAACGATTGCGTGAAAGCCTCCCAGCGGTTCCGGCCGTGCGACGGAACGCCCGCCGCGAGTTCTCCGGCAACGGTAAACGTGATGAACAGAGGGTCCGCTCCATGGGCCTCGAGAAACGCCTGCACCGGGCCCGTGACTCCACGGGTAAGCTCGCGTTCGAGATCGACGAGGAACGTCGTCTCCAGAATCAGTCCTCCTTCCACTTGTCCCTCGGCGGCCGGTCGAGCCGGTTCACCCGTGCCACGGCCTCGATCTCGCCGGGAGCGTACAGCGGCCCCCGCTCCCGAACCGCGCGCAGCAGGTCGGTGCCGGTGACCGGCAGGTCGTCCCATCGCGCCCGCATCACGACGTCGCTGAACGATTCGGACGGGTCCCGACGGGCTCGACGGAGTCGTTCGTAGGCTTCGATCCGAAGCGAGATCGTCCTGGTCGGCATGCACAGATCATGCGCAGGCCGTGTTACCATGTCAAGCCAGGAAGGAGGCTGGGTCGGATGCCAAGACGCCGGCTGCTCAGGAGGCGAAACGCGATCTGAGCTGGTGCCGGACCTCCTCCAGCACCGGGGGCGACCGCCTCCCCGGCCGGCCGACCGAGGTCCTGCTCCGGCACCGGGAGCAGTGGGGAGGAATCCGGCCCCTCAGTCTGGTGCGGGTGCCCGAGATTGAACCAGCCGACCACGGGGTGGGCGTGGTGTCGGCTGAGCGGTTCCTGGCGGGATTTGCCCTCGCGGGGTAGAGGCGGCCTAGACCGCCCGGGCCGGGGTGAAGTTGAGCTTGGAGTTGGCGCCTGTTCCCACCCTGATGCGGCGTGCCCGGAACGTTGCGACGACCCCCCGAGCGCGCAAGGTTGCTCGGCCGGGCCGCTCCTCGCGCAGCTCCGCCAGCGACAGGAGGGCGCCGATCGTGCCCGCCGATGCCGGATACCCCCAAAGTGGCCAAGTGAATACCAGGGCGCTCTCATTCCCGGCCCAGCCTACCTGCTCAAGGGCTCGCGCGCCCGGGGCAACCGGGAAGAGGGCCAGGCCGCGATACGCAAGAAGGTTCGCCATCCACATCGTGCGGGGTGAGTTGCCGGGGGCCGTTGGATCCCGGTCCATGAGGGCGTACCGCCGGTCCTCCAAGGGGTCCCAGCGCATGGAAAGGCCCTCATCCTGGTAGGTCCAGCCTTCGAACAGGGTCGCTCGTACCCCCTGTGCGCTGGCCCGCTGGAGCAACTCGCGCACGGTGGTGAGAAAGAACTGATGACCAGATCCTGTGATGAACTGGAAGGGGGTGGGCGTGATCTGGTCCCTGCCACGGCTCACGGACGCGTCACTCCCGAACGCCGCCAATAGATCGAGCGCCTCGCGGTGCGCGTTCCCGTTGGCGAGCAGCCGCTCTCCGAGCCCTCGGTACTCTCCGGGTGTGCAGTCGAGTCGCCTACCGAGGGCCAGCTCGGGGCGCGGCACGGCGGCCGAGAGCGCCGCGAGCCACGCCTGTCGGGCGGCCTGATACTCGCGCTCCAGGGGCGCCAGCTCCGCGTCGACCGCGGCGCGGCGCTCAGCACCCCGCAGCCGGCGCCTCCTGATCTCCTCGCGCTTGTCCGCAACCGCCCTCCTTGCGGCTTCAAACCGGCGGACGCTCTCAGCGCGTTGCTCCTCGGCCTCCGGCGGGACCTCACGTCCACGGAGCGCCTCGGCCAGGCGTTCACACAACGTCTGGCGATCATGCGAGATTCCGTGCAACGCCGGTACCCAGGTCGTCCCCTGGATCCACGACAGTCGGGCACCGGCCTCCCCCGCGGCACGCACCACCACCAGCGTTCCCAGCGCCGCCAGGAACCCGAGCGGGTTGGCGCCGTCCAGCCCGGTGAGCAGGACCGCTTCCTCGGACCGGTTTGCGCCGATCATACCAGTTCCTCGGCTGGAGCCGCTGCCGGCTGTTCCTCAGCCAGCTCGCTGGCATACCAGTCGCTCAAGCGAAGCAGTGCTTCCAGGTAGGCCAGCCCCCACCATCCGTGACGCCGCACCAGCCTCCAGAAGCGGTCGGGGATTCCCGAATCGAGCCGGTGGGGGGGTGGCAGGGCCGCGCGGTCGGCGTCACCCAGGGCGATGCGAACGCCAGCCCGCTCACCGGAGATCGGTGGTGGTTCCAGGTCAATGCACACCGGGGCGAACGGCCGCGCGTGGCCGTGATGGCTGGCCACAAGGTGCAGGGCCAGCGCCCGCTCATCTTCGTCGGCAGGAAGGGGGGCAAGTCGCTCCATCAGCTGGACCGATAGCATCTCGTGACGGAACCCGGAGGGAAGGCCTGCCGCGTCACGGATCTGGCGGCGCCGGGCCGGAGATGCGGGGACTAGGCCCGACTTGGCGAGCGGTGCGTCAGCGGACAGGGCCGCCAGCAGGTCGCCGTCGCGCAGCAGGGCCTGGAACCGCTCATCCAGCTTGCCCGCGTCGTGCCAGCGGGCCGCGAGTTGCACGAGTTCGAGGTACACCGGCGTCAAGCAGAGCCCGGCAAGTCTGGCCGCAGTGCGCTCCACCAGCTCACAGTGCTGGTCGAGCCCTACCTCGCGACCGGCTGCTGAGGTCAAGTCATCGTCGTCGGCGAACAGGTCGAGCTCCGTGCTCTGGGCGGGTTCGGCCGCCCGTCGCCCGAACAGGATCACGCCGCCGGCCGGGTGGAGCTCCATCCGCCCGGATTGGACGCGGCCCAGCAACTCGCGCCACCAATCCGGCGGCGCCGGTGGCCCGCCTTCCTCCACTGGCGCGGAGCCGGCAAGGGCTTCGATTCCCGCTGCGATTGCGTCGCCATCGGGTTCCGGTTCATCTACCAGCCGGAGCAAGGTAGCCAGGGGGGGACACGACTCCCATGGCGCGAGCAACCCGCGATTGAGCCGCAGGGCGGCCGGCTTGCCGGCGGCCTCCAGCGCGCGTTCCCAGAGGTCGAGCCGGTCCGTTCCCAGTCCGGTCCCGACGGCCGGCTGGCCGAGACCACCGATACCGTACACGGCTGGAACCACCACGACATCGTTGGGTCCGATTTGGTCGGGTTCACGGAGCACGGCCGACCGATCGCGACCGCGCCACACCACAAATGGACGTGACCGGGGTGGGCTCTCCCCTTCCTGGCCTGGCCCGCCCTCGACGTCACCCTCCTCGTCGTCTTCTTCGATCTGGGCGAGGAACGCCCGCAGACGGTGGAGCGGAACCGAGAGCATCTCTCCGCTTACGGGTGTGGCGAGGGCGACCGTCTCGAGCCAGACTTGATCGTCCGCTCGGGTTCTAGGGTTCGCGGGCAGGTCGGCACGCCATACCACCTGGACATCTGGGGAACCCCGGTCCTTGCCGTGTAGGTAGAGCTGGACGTCTGGCTCCGGAACTGGGGCCGGAGCAGTCTGGCAGAGCAGGTCGAGGTGGGCGGGGAGGAGCAAGGGGGCATCGGCCGTGGGAGCGAGACAGGGCGACAGGTCTTCGGCGGCGGACAGCGCCGCATGCAGTGCTTCGACGCCGAAGTCCACCACGCCATCGCTCGCCAGTTCGGTGAGGAGCCCCCAGGTCCGCGCGATGGCGGTGCCGTAGACCCGATCCGGCTCCGCCCGTTCCGGATCGGCGTCCCGGGCGCGGACTACCACGGCCGACTCCGATTCACCGACCAGGCCAAGGCGGTCGAGCCGCCCAAATCGCTGGCGGAGCGCATCGAGGCTCGCCGCTTCGGCCACCAGGGCGTCGAAGCTAAAATCGGCCCCGACCTCGAGGGCCTGGGTCGCGACGATCACTATCGGCCTGGCCGGGTCCTGGGGCCAGCTTGCCCGGAGGAACGGCGACCAGCGGTTGACCAGCTCATCGCGCTCGAGCGGCCGGAGCCGACCCGTCAGGAGAACCACGTCGACCTCGCTTCCAACCCGAGCCTCCAGGGCCGCTGCGATCCCCACCGCGGTTCGGACCCGGTTTACCATCACAGCAACCCGCCGCCTGCCGTTGGCAATGCATTTCGCAGCCCGATCTGCGACCTCCTGGATCAGGGGATCGTCAGACGCGCCGCGAGGCGCGCCGACCTTCACCAGCCGCGCCGGCTTCGCGGCACGGAACCGTTGGTGCAGGACAGGATGGTCGAGCGCGCGATCTCGATCCGTACCGGGAAAAATCTCGTGCGCTGGCATGCCCTCGGGGGGAGTCGCCGAGAGGACGGCAAAGGCGAAGGGGGCCGGCACAGGCTCCTCCGCCCACGCGGGGCCGCGGTAACGCGTGACGGCCCGCAGGGTCTGCATGAACGGCACAGCGCAGTGCGCCTCATCCAGCAGGATCAGACTGTCGTTTGCAGCGAGTCCGGCATAGACCGGCGCCGCCAGAAGGCTGTGCCCGTAGCCACGGAAGAGCAGGCGAGAACCGAGCTGATCCACTGTAGAGGTGATGACAGCAGGTTGCGAGGGCAGCCGAGCCCAGCCTTCGTCCCGGAACACCCCACCCCGGAGCCGGGCGACGGCAACCGGCCGGTACGTGCCGGCGATCGCGCGCAGGCGTTCGCCAACCGCCTGGAGGGGCCCGGATGTGGCCTCCCTGATTCTTCTCGCGATCCGTTCACCACGCGCGTACGCCTCGTCGACCACGATTCGGCGGTCGACCACAAACCAGATCCGTCGTGGCGCGGTTCGCTGGGCGGTGGCGCGATCAGCCTGGGCCGCAAGGGCATAAAGCGCGATGTCAATGCACGCCGTCTTGCCGCTCGCGGTCGGGAGATCGAGCACGGCTGGCCACTCACCGGTGGCTACCCGCTCGGCCAGCATAGTCTGCCAGGGAAACGGGGATTGGCCCCAGAGGGCGTGGAAGAATCCAGCAAAGTCGATCACTGGAATCATCCCGGCGTTTCGCCGAGCCTCGGAAAGGCCGGGAGGTCAGTCTCGAGGACGCCGGCCAGCTCACACGCAGCCTTCCTCAGCCGCTCACAGATGTCGTTCGAAACGCATTCGAAGCCGTGCGCAAGCACCGACCGATTGCGTGCGCCAAGGGGCGATGTTGGGCCGTGCAACTCGCGCTCACGGAATTTCTGCGCCAGCTGGTCGCCGTATGCGCCCAGCAGTGAATAGGCGTCCTGCAGTCCGAGCTTCACGAAACCATCCTCCGCTCGCGCCTGCCACTGCGACCGAAGGCTCTCCGGAACGCGCTCGAGAGAAACCCGATCGGTACTTGCTATTCCATGACGTTCATGGAGAGCCAGCTGCGCAATCGCTTCGATCGCCCGATACAGCCGCGCCGCGGCATCTTCGTAACGGCTTTCCCGCTGGCGCCGGCGCGCATTGGCCAGCAGGTCAACCACGTGCGCCAAGGTTGGTGTCCTGGCGTCACCGAGTCGGCGGCTAGTCGGCTGCCAACGGTCTATGAACTCAAGAACCTGCTTCGCCTCGGCGAACCCCAGGGCTGCACGAAGGTCGTTGGCCGACGTCCTCACGTTCTCCAGGGCGGCAACACTGCTTCGGTGGTCAAATCGGTCCCAAGCATCGAACCCGTTGGCGAGGTGTTCCAGCACGGCCAACTCACGCTTACGATCGCCGCGCTCTACCCCTCTCTTCGTTGCCTCGGCGAGCTTGGCGGCAGCGGAATACGCACCCTGGTCGAAGAGGACTCGGAAATCGTCGATGGCCTGATAGCCCAGGACATCCAGCGGGTTTGCGCGGTGCACCATGCGCTCGGCGCCAGGGACCACAACGCCGATCCCCTCCTTGGTCCGCTCCGTGCCACCAACGTAGGAATAGACACACCTCCACCGACGGGCCTGCAGGGCAAGGGCCGCAGACATGCACTTGGTACCGCCCGTAAAATCCACCACGGCCTGGTAGTCACTTCCGTTGGCGGTCCATCCCGCAACCTCGCGGTTCAATTCCCTAAGCTGGTCCAAACAGCTGGTCAGATCTTCACCGTCGCGGAGCTCCAACAGGTGCCGCCGTCCAGCGTCGAGGACATAGTCGTCAGCGCAAGCACCCGGAACGATGGTCTCCGTGATGACGCGCCCGGTCTCCGGGGTGTGCACGAACCACACCCGGTTTGGCCTCCAGTAGCGGATCGACGCAATAACTGGATCTGCCGCTCCCCCCACCGTGCAGATCAGTAGCGTTGCATGCTCAGACGCCATGTCCTGCCTCATTGGCCCCGCCGGGGCTCGCGCCCTCGGCCAATGCAGAGACGCCTGCCGGCCCGATCGCAGTGTGGCGCCATCGTATCGGAACGGCAAGGCCAAAGCCCCAGTGCACGATCTTCGCATTTGCCCGACTCACGTGAGCAGCCACGTCGGGGGCGAGCAACTCGTCAGCTGGAATGGCCCTCCCCAACCACGCCCGATGGACGGTCGACCCGAAGCATGCGCCGGGTCGGAGCAGCACTAGCGGTCGTTTAAAGACGTTCTCAAGACCGAAGTCGGGCCCAAGTTTGCCGTACTTCGTGAAGGCTCGCCAGGCCCCGTCCGTGGGATCGCTCCGGTTCGGCTGAAAGGTCGAGAGGACGGCGCAGCCAGTTGGTTCAGTCACGTCATCCAATTCGGCAACCTGTTCGAGGCCCCCGGCGACTCGGAACTGTCCCTTCCCAACTGAACGGTCAGCTCCAAACCCCCAGGCGGCCAGTTCGTGAAACAGGGTAAGGAGGAACTCGGAGTCGTCGGGTCGAACGCGCAGGTAGATCGTGAGGTACTCCAGCGGTCGATTCTGGAGATCGAGACCGAGTGTGCGTTCGTAGGTCGGAAAGAGGCCACCATCCCCGGTGGCGTTGCCAGCCCCGCGACGGATTGCATTGCGGACCTGAACGTACTCGTGCACCAGCGGTTCCAGGACCAGATCGCTCACTTGGGGGCGGCACCCCCGCTGCACCTGTCTGAAGGCAGCGCGTCCCACCCATCGGGCCCGCTTGACGGCCTTCCGCTCCTCGGCCGGCCAGGGAAGCAAGAGCACGGAGGCCGGAACCGGGAGCCAGTCCTCGGGAAAGGCGTCGGACACGACAAAAGGAGGGTCTCCGTTCACCGCCGGCTCGATGATGCGCTCGTTGAGAACGCGGGCGCCAAGGGTGCGCGCACAGACCCAGCAGAGCAGCCCGCCAACTGTGTCGGACTGCCATGGCGTTAGCCAGGGCGATTCGGGCACTACCCGCAGACGGTAGAGCTGCATCGACGGTCACGTTGGTTAGATGGCGTAGGCCTGACCATCCAGCTGCAGCGCCTCAAATTCGATCTCCCCGGATCCCTTGCTGATTCCAGAGCCGAGGCCAGTCTGCCGTACGGCTCGGAGGCCCATTCTCAAGAACTCAACGAGGGCCGCTCCGCCGCGCTGGCCGTTGCAGGTCACTTGGTCGTCCAGATCCCACACGTGGATGCCGATACGGAGCGCGAACTTCGAGCCGGCAACGACGCGCTCGACTTTGCGGGGGTGCATGGCGGTGCCGGTCTTCCGGTCGATGACGTTCTCTGCCTTGAGCTCCGTTTCGCCGCCCTCGATGCAGGGTGCGTCCCGAACAACGAGTCGCGTCGGACCGAGCTCGTGCCTCGCCCTCTTGTGTGGACCGAAAACACGACAGACGAGACAGTCCGTCCCGGCACAGCCGCAAGGTTCGTTCCGGTTGTCCCCTCCAAACTTGCCGGTGCTGTGCTCAAGCTCCGAACGGAGCTTGCCTTTGATCGACGAGCCGGGGATGTAGGGTTTGAGCGTGATCGGGTGCTTGATACAGGAAAGGTCGGTGCCGCCAATCTGAAGCATTTCGTCGCTGCCACCAATCCGCAGCCCGCTCTTGCAGTGAATGATTCCGGTCAATTCGTGGTAGCCAGTCTTTTGCATGTGTCAGCTCCTATCCCGTTCGCGGAGATGCTGACTTCCGAAGCCAATGATCGCCTCGAAGTGTGGCAGGAATCCCTGGAGGAAGCTCCGTTCGTCGTTGACCGCGGCCACCGCGGTCTTGATCAGATCATGGAACAGCTTTGGGATCTTTGGTTGCGCCTTGCTGAACGCATCCGCCGCTGCGACGTCGAGTTTCCGGAAGCCTGCCTGCTCTGCGTGCCATGTCGACGTACGTGCTCGAAGGCGCGCCTCGATCGAACGGCAGTGCTGAAAGAAGCGCCGTGCTTGGTGCATCGTGAGCCCGGGACGAGCCGCGCTCATGGCCCGCACCAAAGGCTCGATCCGCCCGCGCTCCACATACTCTGGTCGGAGGTTGCCATCGGCGTCGAGAAACCCCTCAGCCAGGTATCCAGGCCACAGTTGCATCAGACCCGGCTCGGGAGAGCCGCGGAAGCGATCGCGGGCGTCCGGTCTGTGTTTGCTGGTAGGTTTCGTCACAGCGCCCTCACTCGTCCTCAGTAGGTGTTCGGGTGGCGGTCAGTGCGTAGCGAAGGACGCTCGGGAGATATCGAACGGTCGGGCCGGCAGGGTCGTCGAACTCCGCGATCAGGTTCTCTGCCCATTGACGGGAGGGCGAAGCTCGCCGATAGTTGCGCGATACGTGATGCGCGAGCCGTGCCGTCGCCAGCGGGTCTGGACAGCGCGATGGTTGGGTGCCGGCCAAGGCCAGATGAGGGTGCCGCGCGCGGAGCAGATGAAACAGCGTGAGCAGCCAGGTTCGTTGGACCTCGCCGGCCTCGACCCAACGCACGAGTCGGATAGCAGCCTCCTGAATCTCCTGATGGGCTTTCCACTTCCAGAGTTGACCGAGCGCAGCGCACTGATCCTTCGGCGCGACTTCCTGCTGGGCGGCCTGAGTCTTGGCGACGTCAACCAAGCGCTTGGCGTCTGCTACACCTGCTCGGACCGGCCGCTTGGGCTTGCTGAGAGCCAGGCCTGCGCTGAGGGTCAGGCCCTGGCTGCCAAATCGCTCCGCGAACCAGTCACGGAGTTGGCCCGCGAAGGCAAACATGATATCCCAGGGGCCGACCATAACGAGGTCGTCGCCTCCCGCGAAGAGCGTGTAGACCGTCTGCCACCTGCTGCCTGGCCTTTCGAGCATCGACTTGAGGAATCCGGCAAAGAATTCCTCTAAAGCTCGGCTGAGGTCCGCCATCTTGGAGAACTCGGGGCTACCGGCCAGCGTCGCGTCGACCGCGGTCCCCAGGTTGTCTACGTCGGCCACCAGGACTCCCAGGAGCCTTCCGCCGGCCGCGCGAGCCGCGATCTCCGTGAACTCCAGGGGCCTGCGGCCGTCGCCGTCCACCGGCACGTGCGAGATCAACCGCCGCTCGAGGAAGAGGTCGGCCGGGCACCAGTCGGGCCGATGCTCGGGACGCAGCAGGTTCCCGAGGGCGACCGCGCCACTTGGGATCGCGGGCTGGGGAGCGTGGAGGATCGTCACGCCGTAACCCATGAGATCGAGGTCTCCGGCTGTCGCGGGGCGTCGGACGACGAGCCACTGTGCGCGGGGGAGCTGGTGCCCCAGCTGCCAAGTCGACATGCACCACGTGCAGATCCGTCGTCGTAGACCGGTGTCGGGGTCTTGTTCGTCTTCTGTGGCCTTGAACCGGCCACAGAGGCTACAAGGTGCGGCCAGGGGCTCCAGGATCAAGCGGCTCGAGTCCCAGGGTTCGCCGGGATCCGGAGCCCATGGCCGCGCAGCCATCCGATGGAGTCGTTGTTGCGCATCGCGGTAGGCCGGGACCGCGCTATCCTCCGATTCGCCAGCGGCTACCACTAGTTGCAGTTCCCCGTTGAGATGCCGCTCCAGCCACGTACACATGGTACGACATTCCGCGTCCAGGACCGCCTGGTAGCCTGTTTCAGGCCTGCCCTGGAGCAGGAACTTGCCGGCCCCGTGAAGGACGTAGTGTGCGTTGTCTAGCGGCCAGCAAAGGGCGTGCAGAACCCGTAAGGCGGCGACCTCCGCGATCAGCGAAACGACCAGGGACCTCGCCCGCAGACGTTTCGATTGGCCGCCGCCTGCCTCGTTGGTAGCAAACACGAACTGCTGAATGCCGGCAATCTTTCCGGCAACGACGACAGTGCTCATCGAACGATGGTAGCGGTCGCAGTTGACATCGGAACCGACATGCGTTCCTCCAGTACGGGTCGGAGGCTGAAGACGCGCCGCGGCTGGTCGCGGCCGGGATCGAAACCGGCATCCTTCCGCCCACCATGGGGCTGGCAGGTGCGGAAAGCGTCGGGTCAGTTGAACATCGGACGCAGCAGTCCGTATCCCCTGTACCTCCCCGCCCCGATCAAGACCGGCCCACGCACCGGCCGGTCGAACACGACAACGGCATGCGCATGTCGCCGCTCGCTCCCGTCCTTCCTCCGCAGCCGAGGAAACTGGAACGCGGGCGGAACTCCGCAATGGACGGAGACCTGGGTGACGACGACCTCCCGCGGTTCGGGGAGCCCGATCCGGGTGCATGCAGTGGCGATCATGGCCGCGACCGCCCTGTGATAGTCCGGCCGCCCCTCAGCCTTTGGGTGCCGATCGAACACCACCGGCGTCACGGTACCCCAGTGGGTGACTCCTTCGGGGGCGGCGGTCCATGCCTCCGGGCGAAGGTTCCATGGCGGCGAGAGGCCTGTGTCCGGCGCCAGCCTCCAAGCGCCGAGGCGGCCCAGGGCAAGCCGGCGGACCTGGCCGATGGCTCGGAGCGCGGTACGGCGGTGCTCCGGCGAAATGCCATACGGCAAGACCAGGCCCATGCCCAAGAGCCGTCCGTCTGCATGCGGATGACCGACGAACGCAAGCGGCAGGAAAGCGAGGTGTGGCGTATCCTGTGGCGAGCCATCACTTCCATGACCGGAAAGCAGCTCGCGAACTGGCGGCGGGAGGTCGTTACTCTGGGACAGAATCGCGTTGCGCCATCGTTCAACTACCGTCAGGACCGAGAGCAGGTCCAGCCAACGGTACGGCCCATCCTCCCGCTCCAGCGTGAGGATGAGGGGGTGGAGACTGAACACCGTTCCAGGCGCCTCATCGGCCACAGGACCAGCTGCGGTGCGGGCGTACGGCTGGTACGTCGCGATTCGGGGGCGGAACCTGGGCGGCTCGCGGTTCTGAAATCCCTCCCGCAACCGCGCCCTCGCTGCCCGTTGGGCCCTCCGGTTGCGATCATCCTGCGCCATCACCAGAAGGTCTGCGTACTCCTCAAGCGCCTCGGCATTATACAGGCGTTCCAGCTCCGCC
The DNA here is from genome assembly GCA_964521535.1 of uncultured Gemmatimonas sp. Classification (GTDB taxonomy): domain Bacteria; phylum Gemmatimonadota; class Gemmatimonadetes; order Gemmatimonadales; family GWC2-71-9; genus SHZU01. Next base: position 2,943 of record CAZFSA010000032.1, on the reverse strand, counting down.
ATCGTGCCGGGCCGCGGGACCCGCAGTTGAAGCGTACCCCGTACTTCGTCGGGAATCCAGTCGATCCCAAGGACCTCCCCATCTGCTGCCACCCACATCTGAACCAGCGAGGTGGAGTGCCCAACCCGGGTGACCTTCGCGCAAAGTCCCGTCAAGGCCCCACGGACCGCCGGGGAAGGCTCGGCGTTGGGCCACACGAGATAGGCCGTATCCTGGTCCAGCCAGGCGCGGGCAAAGGTCCGTTCCTTGCGGTCGCGCGCAAGCTCAGGCAGGAACTGAATGATGGCCGTCGGCGGCTTGTTGGTATCGCCAGCTTTGTCGTTCACAGGCACATACTGCTTCACCACCGCCCGCTCGAGATGGCCGGAGGCGCGGATCGCCGGGGCCTCCGCCTGCGACTCCAACCACAACAGGGCCTCCCGCTCGGCGGCATCGCGCGCTGTCTGGAAGTGGGCAGCCGCCAGAGCCATGAACACCCGCGCCGGGTGGGGCGGCCATTCCGCCCGCTCGTGCGATTCGGGTTCGGTCGCGGCGACGAAGCCGTTCAGGTAGCGAATCCCGAGCGCCAGCATTGGTCTATGCCTCGACGCCTTCGGCCACCGCCCGGAGCTGGCTAAGCCGCACCAGCTTGACGAGCTCCGCCGAAGGCACGAGCTCGAGGGGCTCGGTCAGCCACGGCAGGCCCGCCGCCTTCGCCGCCTCAACCGCATCCACGAGCAGCCTGACAGCCTCGTCACTCGTTAGACCGAACTGCGCGGGGGCCTCACCGGGTCGGTCCAGAAGTTCCCAAGTCATGGGCCCCAGAGGCCAGAGCAGCGCGCGGGACCGCAGGCCCACCCCACCGTCGAAGGCAAGCGTGGCGGCGCAGAGCCCGAGCGCAGCGAGCGTGGTGCGAGCAGCCACGTCCGCCTTCGGCGCAGGCGTACCGTTGAGCGGAAACCGCAACCGGCGGAGCGCAATGAGGGAGAGTGTGGTCGTCTGCTCGGCGTACTCGACGGTGGCCCCATCGTAGTAGTTGTCGTCGGTCTTGCGATCCCGTTGCTTCGGGAACGGAACGCTCGAATGATTCACTTCTGACGGCGCAACAGTTCCCTTTGTGGTCGGCCCCGCAACTGTCCAGGACCTGTCGGCGGCCCTGAGCACCTTCACGGCTGCCCTGATCTCGAGAGGGTCGCGGCGGACACCCCGTCGAAGATCGCCAACTTCCGCACCGACGCCGACGATCTCCGACACTACGGCGCGCTCAAATTTCGGTCCCAGGCCGCCCTTCGGACCGGTAGAGTCCCACATGCCAAAGACCAGCGCAGTGGGACAAAGCTCGAACAGTGGCGTGGCGTTGAGCGCGCTCACGCGGTTCAGGCCTTTCCCCCTGTCGGACTTCCGGAAAGGCGTGCCATCTAGCTCGCTGTCCCGCAGGATCGCATCTGCGAGGCGGTGCGGGGCCTGAAGGCTCGTGACCTTCCCGACGGCGTCAACCAAGCGACCGGCAGCGGCGTCGGCCTCCAAGTCGCCAGTTGGCCCGCATGCCGAGAAGTCCACCACGACCAGGGGCAGCGACAACCGGCCGGCGTCGACGGCGTCCTGGAGCGCCAGCTCCATCCGGTTGGCCTGGGATTGGACCGTATCCAACACCACGCACTGAACCGGATCCTCTCGTCCTGGCACACACCTTCGCTCGACGGCATAGACAGCCCCGGCGAACGTCGGGGGGAAGACTTTGTCACCCTCGCCCCCCGCGGGCTGGAGGCGACGGCGGCAGCGGAACGCCGCCGCGGTGCCGGCGACCGCGCGGCGAAGGATGTCGAGCGTCAGGCGGTCCATGGGCTTCTCCTGTACGATGCGGTCTCCCTGGCCTACAGGCCATCGACGTCGGGGATCGGTGCCCGCTCACTGCGTTCTGTTTGCCCCCCGCACCCCCTCACACCACCCAGCCCGCCGATACCCGCAGAACCAGCACTCCGTCCGGCTGGCCGTGAGCCCCCGTTCCCCGGCCTCGATCGCCTCCAGTGCTGCGCCTAGCTGGGCGGCCGCCCGGGCCCGGAGATCCGGCGTCACCGCCTCAGCCACCTGCACTCCCGCCCGCGAGAACTGAAACCCGAAGGCCACCACCGGGCGCCCGCCCACGGCCTCGATTGCGCTAACATACGCGCTCCGCTGCGGAGCGTAAGCCTCCGCCCGCCGCCGCGCCGCCCCGGGCGACGCCGCCCCACTGGTCTTCACGTCCAGCAGCACCACCCCGTCCTCCCTCGGCGCCGCCAGATCGATCCGCCCCACCAGCTCCCTGCCCTCCCCCAACAGGTGCACGAACCCCAGCTCCCGCCTGGCCCCCGGGAGATCGGCCACGGCCCGATAGGCGGGATGGCCCGCGACGCTCTCGATCTCCTGGCGCAGCAACCCCCTGTATTGCCCGCCCTCCACCGCCTCGGGCGGCGGTGCATCGGGATCCCAGCGACCGATCGCGTCCTCCAGCCACCCGTCGAGTTCGTCCATCTCCCTGAGATGCTCCAGCACGTCGTGCACGATCTGCCCTCGAGTCACCGCATCCAGGAACTCCGGCCGGGTCCGGTCCACCGGCGGCTCCCGCACCCCCGCCACGTACGCGAACCAGTGCTTCCGGGCGCAGCGCGAGAAAGTGAGCAGCTCCGAGGCCGAGTGCCGGGTGCGACCGGCCGGCACCCGAAGCCGCTCCCGGGGCCGCGCCAGCACCGTCACCGGCAGCACAGGCAGCGGCGCGGCTGTCGCCTGGGTAGCCTCCGGAAGCGCCGCCATCCGCACCAAGGCCTGGAACTCGGCCCCCTGGTGATCACGGTAGCGCACCCCTGTGACATCGAGAGTCCCCAGCCGCCGCACGCACTCGGCCGCCGTGCCGGCGAGCCGGGCGCCGGCCTGGCCCAGCGGCACCCCGGCCACGATCAGGCGCTCCCGGGCCCGCGTGGCGGCGAC